>JBJTIV010000427.1:0-2185 GCA_046095145.1 Planctomycetaceae bacterium | reverse complement strand
GTATTCCCGCTCGGCCTCGGGGTATTTCTGCTGTGCGACGAGGGCCCCGGCCTTCGCCAGGGCGGCCCGCACCTTGAACGCGGGCGGCCCCTGCTCCAGGGTGGCGTAGGCCGCCGCCGCCCTGCCGATCGCCCCGGGCGACCGGGCCGCCGCGCGGCAGCGACGCGAGGCCGAGGCGGGTCGGGCCCGCTGCCTGTCGCGGCAGGGGAAGTCGGGCGACGCCATCGACCTCGTGCACGGCCTCCTCCGCGAGGCCGACCCCGACGATCGCGAGCTGCTCGGCCGGGCCTACGCCGCGCTCGGCGACGCCTATCGGGCCGCCGACCGGGACCAGGACGCGCTGATCGCCTTCCTGACGGTCGATCTGGTGTACAACACGGCTCCCGAAGCCCACGCGGAGGCCCTGTTCAACCTCGTCCGGCTCTGGCAGAAGGTGCAGAATCCCGAGCGGTCCCGCGCGGCGCGGCAGGCCCTCGAAACGGCCTATCCCGACAGCCGCTGGACCAGGGCGCTGGCCGCCGCGGCCGGCACGGACTGAGGCGGTCGGCCCGACCGGCGGTTCCCGAGTTTTTTCCCGGAGGTGTGGATCATGCGCGAGGATGCGACGGTCGATGGCGGCGGGCGGGCCGGTGCCGCGTTCGCGGCGTGGGCGGGCCGGGTGGTCGTGGCCGCGTGCCTCGTCTGCCCGTGGGCCGCGGCGACGCTGGCGCCCGTGATGGTGCCGGAGGTCGCCTGTGCGCAGGACGACGTCGCCGCCGACGAGGGGGATCTCGAGCCCGAGAGCAAGAGCTATCTCGCGTTCCTGTTCGAGGCGCTCGGCATCAAGTACGTGATCGTGTTCCTCGCCCTGTCCTTCGCGCTGGTCGCCCTGCTCGTGATGTGCTTCCTGCAGTTCCGTCGCACCGTGCTCATGCCCCCCGCGCTGAGCGGGTCGTTCGAGACCCTCCTCGATACGAAGGACTACCAGCAGGCCTACGAGCTGGCCAAGAACGACGACTCCTACCTGGGCCACGTGCTCGCGGCCGGCATGGGCAAGCTGCAGTCGGGCTATCCGGCCGCCGTCGAGGCCATGCAGGACGCCGCGGGCGACGAGGCGATGAAGCTCGAGCACAAGATCAGCTATGTCTCGCTGATCGGGGCGCTGGCGCCGATGTTCGGCCTGCTCGGCACGGTCGACGGCATGGTGACGGCGTTCATGAAGATCGCGCAGAGCACCACCACGCCCAAGCCCAACGAGCTGGCCTCCGGCATCTCCCAGGCGCTGGTCACGACGCTCATCGGCCTCTGGCTGGCGATCCCCGCCATCGCCTGCTACGCGGTGCTGAAGAACTGGCTCCAGACGTTCAACACCGACGTCGACGACGAGAGCCTGCGGCTCATGTCCCGGTTCCAGAACGTCGCGAAGAAGTGAGGCGCTCCCCGGACCCCGGGGGCGGAGGGGGCGATCCAGCATGGCGCGACGGAAGCGGAACGGGCCGTCCACGACCGACATCGACATGACGCCGATGATCGACGTGACGTTCCAACTGATCACGTTTTTCGTGTTCACGCTGAACTTCTCGGAGGCGGTCCGCGACGACCGGATCCAGCTGCCCACCAGCCAGCTCGCCAAGCCCGCGGAGGTCGCGCCCCCGGACCCCGTCACGCTCCAGGTGATGCGGGACGGCCGCGTGATCTACGCCGGCGAGCCGGTCGAGATGCGGGACATCGGCGGCTATCTCGAGAACGAGAAGCGGGTGCTGATCGAGGCGGGCAAGTCGCCGGCCGGGGCCACCGTGATCGTGCGGGGCGACGGCGACGCCCGGACCGGCACGGTGCAGGACCTCGTCAAGGCCTGCCAGGAGAAGGGCTTCGAGCGGTTCGTGCTCCGGGCCGAGTACGACGATCGCAGGTGACACGATGGCCAGTCAGCGCGCCGCCCTCCCCGACAAGATCGCCATCGACATGACGCCGATGATCGACGTCGTGTTCCAGCTGATCACCTTCTTCATGCTCACGCTCAAGGACGTGAGCGTGGAGGGCGACTTCGACATCAAGATGCCGCTGGGCCCCGCCCAGGGGGCCGTCGCCGACGAGCTCATCCCGCCGATCCGCGAGCGGATCACGGCCGACGCCGAGGGCGGCCGGTCGGGCCTGTCGATGAACGGCCAGCCCGTGGGCGACTTCGACGAGCTCCGCCGCCGCA
>JBJTIV010000426.1:0-4058 GCA_046095145.1 Planctomycetaceae bacterium | reverse complement strand
GCGCGGCGAGCTCGTCGTCGGACTCCAGGTCGTCGACGAGCGATTCCACGCTCTCACCCGCGGCGGCATAGAGCTTGTCCACCGCCTTGGCGATCTCCGACTCGGTGGCCACGCACACGTGGATGTCGTAGCCCAGGAGCGTGCGCAGCTCGTCGGCGATCTGGATCTTCTGCGGCTCCGCCGAGGCGATCGTGAGCCGCTCGCCCTCGAGCGACAAGGGCACCACGCGGTAGAGCTGCGCCATCGGGGCGCTGATGAGCTTGAGCACCTCGCCCGGGATCGGCCGGTCGTAGAGCGTGACGAACGTCGTGCCCCACTGCTCGGCCAGGGCCTCGCCGAGCTGCTCCTCCGTGAAGAAGCCGAGCTCCACGCCCACCTTGCCCAGCGGCGTGCCCGCCCGCGATGCCTGCTCCGTGAGCATGGTCGCGAGCTGCTGCTCGTCGATCAGGCCGAGGTCGCTGAGGATCTGCCCGAGCTTCTTGATGGCCATGGCCGGCTCCGCCCTACTTGTCCATGTCCCGGGCGGCCTTGCGGGCGGCCGCCTCCTCGTCCTCGAAGATGCCCTGCTTGGCGTTGGCGATCCGCTTGGCGAGGTCGTCGACGTTCTGGGCCTTCGCGAGCACGTCCTCTTCCGTCACCTTCTTCTCGTTCCAGAGGCGGAAGAGGTCGTCGTCGAGCAGCTTCATGCCGAGCTTCGCGCCCGTCTGGATCGCGGAGTTGATGCGGAAGGTCTTGTTCTCGCGGATCAGGTTGCCGATCGCCGGCGTGACCACGAGCACCTCGTAGGCCGCGCAGCGGCCGCCGCCGATCTTCGGCAGCAGCGCCTGCGACAACACGCCGAGAATCGCCGTGGAGAGCTGCGTGCGCACCTGCTCCTGCTGGTTCGTGGGGAAGGCGTCGATGATGCGGTTGACCGTGCCCTGGGCGCCGGTGGTGTGGAGCGTGCCGAACACCACGTGGCCCGTCTCCGCCGCCGAGATCGCGGCCTCGATCGTCTCCAGGTCGCGGAGCTCGCCCACCAGGATCACGTCGGGGTCCTGCCGCAGGGCGCGCCGGAGCGCCTCGGAGAAGCTCGTCACGTCGGAGCCGATCTCCCGCTGGTTGACCGTGCTCTTCTTCGAGTAGTGGGAGAACTCGATCGGGTCCTCGATCGTGATGATGTGGTGGTCGAAGTTGTCGTTGAGGTAGTCGATGAGCGCGGCGAGCGTGGTGCTCTTGCCGGAGCCCGTGGGGCCGGTCACGAGGAACAGGCCGCGGGGCCGGGTGACCAGCTTCTTGCACACGTCCGGCACGCCGAGCTGCTCGGGCGTGAGCAGCTTGTTGGGGATCTGGCGGAGCACCATGGCGATGCTGCCGCGCTGCTTGAACACGCTGACGCGGAAGCGGGCCAGATCCTTGAAGGCGAAGCCGAAGTCGCAGCCCCCCTTCTCGGCGAGCTCCGTCTGGCAGCGCTCCGGCGTGATCGCCTTCATGAGGCCGTTGGTGTCGTCGGCCGTGAGCACCTTCGTGGCCTGCGGCTTCATGTGGCCGTCGATGCGGAACACCGGCGGCAGGCCGGTGGTGATGTGGATGTCGCTGACGCCGTTCTTCACGGCGGCGGTGAGCAGCTTGTCGATCTGGATCGTGCCCGTGGCCGCCTTCGGCGCCTCGGGCTCGGCGGTGTCGGCGGCCGCAGGAGCCGGCTCGGAGGACTCGAGATCGAGCTCGTAGGAGGGCGCCGGCTCGGGTCCGCGGATCCTGCGCAGCACGAGCTGCCTGATGCCGTGGTTGTCGACGAGGGCCGCCTCGCCCGCGGCCACGCTCGTCGTGAACGCGAAGCCGGCCGGATCGCCGCCGGATGGCATGAGCGCCGCCGCGATCGCCGCCACGTCGTCGGCCGACACCGGTGCCTTGCCGAGCTGCCGGAACTGGCCGTCGACCTGCACCACCGGCACCGATCCGGCCACGAACCGGGCCTCGGGCGCGCGGCTGTCGAGGGCGACTGTCAGCACCGTGTCGACGAACGCGAGGTGCGTGGGGCTGGTCGCGGTGCTCATGGCCTCGGTCACCTGCGGGGAAAAACCTGACGCCCGACGCGCGGCACAGGCATCACGATGCGACGACCGATTCGGCCCCCTGACGGCCGCCGTCGTCACCATCGTCATTATGCGCTGCCGCGGGCGAAAAGTCTCCCGACGGTCGCACGAAAGAGCCCAGTTTTCCGGGGCGGCGCGCGGCCCGCGCAGCACCCCGACGCAGGGTGCGGCGCAACAACGCCGACACGGCGGCCGCGAAACGGCTGTCGCCGCATTTTGCGGGGCGAAATGCGGCGCGCCGCCCGCCGCACCGCCGGGCCTACCCCTCGACCCGCTTGGCCACGCGGAACACCTCGTCGAGCGTGGTGATGCCGCGGAGCGCCTTGGCGATGCCGTCGTCGAACATCACGTGCATGCCCTGCGAGACGGCGGCGCGGCGGATCTCCTGCGTGGGCGCGCCCTGGAAGGCGAGGTCGCGGATCTTGCCCGTCATCACCATCAGTTCGAAGATGCCGAGCCGGCCCTTGTAGCCCGACTTCTGGCAGTTGGCGCAGCCGCGGCCGCGCATGAACGTGGCCCCCTTGAGCTGCTCGGGCGTGATGCCCGCGGCCTCGATCTGCGTGTCGAGCGGCTGGTAGGGCTGCTTGCACTTCGAGCAGTTCACCCGCACGAGCCGCTGCGCCAGCACCGCGATCACGCTCGAGGCCACGAGGTAGGCCGGCACGCCCATGTCGATCATGCGGGTGACCGCGCCCGGTGCGTCGTTGGTGTGCAGCGTGGAGAACACCAAGTGGCCCGTGAGCGAGGCCTGGATGCCCATCTGGGCGGTCTCGGTGTCGCGCATCTCGCCCACGAGGATGACGTTGGGCGCCTGGCGGAGCATCGAGCGGATGACGCGGGCGAAGTCGAGGCCGATCTGGTGCCGGATCTCCACCTGGTTGATGCCGGCGAGGTAATACTCCACCGGATCCTCGGCCGTGATGATCTTCGTGTCGGGCCGGTTGAGCTCGTTGAGCGACGCGTAGAGCGTGGTCGTCTTGCCCGAGCCCGTGGGGCCGGTGACGAGGATGATGCCGTTGGGCCGCCGGATCAGGTTCTTGAACTGCCGGAAGTCGTGTTCGGAGAGCCCGAGCTGGCGGATGCCGACGCGGAGGTTGTCCTTGTCGAGGATCCGCATCACCACCGACTGGCCGTGGTTCGTGGGCAGCACGCTCACGCGGAGGTCGTAG
The DNA here is from genome assembly GCA_046095145.1 of Planctomycetaceae bacterium. GTDB lineage: Bacteria > Planctomycetota > Planctomycetia > Pirellulales > UBA1268 > QWPN01. Next base: position 814 of record JBJTIV010000426.1, on the reverse strand, counting down.
TCCTTGCCGTCGGCCGTGAGCTTGATGCGGCCGTCCTGCGGGCGGCGCCGCTCGGCGATGTCGAGCTTGGAGAGGATCTTGATGCGCGAGAGGATCGCGCCCAGGAGCCGGCGGGGCGGGTTGTCGCGCTCCACGAGGCGGCCGTCGATGCGGTAGCGGATCCGCACGCGGTCCTCGAACGGCTCGATGTGGATGTCGCTGGCCCGCAGCTGCACCGCCTCGGTGATGATCAGGTTCACGAGCTTGACGACCGGGGCGTCGGAGGTCTCCTCCGCCGTGGCGCCCGCCGCCTGCTCGAGCGCCGTCTCCGTGAAGTCGATGGCGGTGTCGGTGAACTCCTGGAGCATCGAGTCGGCGCTCTCGCCGTCGGAGAGGCCGTAATGCCGGTTGATGGCCTCCACGATCTGCTCGCGGGGTGCCAGCACGGTGGTGATGTCGCGGTTGAGGATGAAGCGGAGCTTCTCCTGCGTGTCGAGGTCGGTGGGGTCGCAGGCCGCCACGGTCAGCACGCCGCCCTGCTCGGCGACCGGGAAGATCGTGTTCTCCCGGGCCACGCTCTCCGGCAGGAGGCCCACCACCTCGTCGGGCACCGTCTCGCCGGCGAGGTTCACCACCTTGAGCCGGTGGGCCTTGGCCAGGGCCTTGATCACCGCATCGCCCGACGCGTAGCCGAGGCGGACCACCTCGTCGTGCACCTTCTTGCCCGACGAGCCGGCCAGGCGCACCGCCTCCGCGAGCTGCTCGGCGGAGACGATGCCCTCGGTGACGAGGATGGTGGAGAAGGCGTCGGGGGGCATGCAGGACGCGCTGGAGC
>JBJTIV010000425.1:0-13619 GCA_046095145.1 Planctomycetaceae bacterium | reverse complement strand
ACTTCCTGGCGCCGCCGCCCGCCCCGTGAGCGGGCGGCGGCGCCGGGCGCATCAGGTGCAGGCCGGCCCGGCGGCGCTCAGCTGCAGCCCATGCTGTTGCCGCAGTTGTGGCACAGGTAGCAGTTGCCGTTGCGCACGGTGATCGCCCCGCAACCGTCGCACACCGGCGCGTCGCTCTGGAACTTGGCGAACTGGCTCTGCCGGTCGGCGGGCGTCGCCGCCGGGTCGACGGTCATCGTGAGGCCGGCCCGCTCGAGCAACGCCGCCGCCGCGGCAGCGCCGTTGCCATTGTTCGCCTTCCCACCCGCACCGCCCGGATGCCGGCCGCGAGCGGGGGCGTCGCCAGCCCCGGCCCGCCCGACTGCTCGCCCCTCGGGGCGAGCAGGGCCGCTGCGGGGCAGCGGCCGGCAGTCCGGCAGTCCGGCATCGCGACGTCTGGTAGGAAGCCCCAAGCGCTAGCGCGGGGAAAGCGGGTTGTGAGTTCGCCGATGGTTGCGCGTCTCGTCCGCATCCGCATCGACACCCGCATGCCGGGTCTACGTGGCCTCGACGATGAAGAGCTGGTTGAACGGGCCGGCGGCCGTGGGGAGCGTGCGCAGGAAGGCCACCTGCGTGCCGTCGGGTGAGAAGACGCAGGCCTCGGGACGGGGTGCCGTGGGCCCGGGTGTCGCGGCGGTGAGTCGCCGGCTCTCGCCCGTCGCCACGTCCACGGTCATCACGCTCGAATCGGCCACGTAGGCGATCCGCGTTCCGTCTGGGCTCCACGTGAAGGCGCTGGCGACGGGCCAGGGGTCGTGGGTCACTGGCGTGGGCGGGCCGCCGAGGGGGCGCACGGTGAACACCTGCACGACGCCGCGGTCGTCGCGCATCAGGCACGCGATTCGTGAACCATCGGGACTTGACCGCAGCCAGTGCCGCGGGCCTGCGAGGCCCGGATGCGGTCGGTCGGCGGTGAACGTGACGCGCCGCTGGGACACGCCGCGTGGCGGCGCCGGCCGGGTCGTCGGCGTGCCGGCGAGCGGTGCGGCGCCCGGCAGCTCGAGCTGCCGCGGGTCGTCGGGCAGGTCGACGACGAACACCTCCGCGATCGTGCCGCCGGCCGCGGTGGCAACGTGGCCCTGGAACGCCAGCGCGTGCCGCTGCCTGGATCCGTCGGCTCGGACGTAGCCGGCGGTGCCGATCCAGCCCTCCTCGCAGGCTCGGCACACCTCGTCGCCGCCCGGCGGCGGGTCGTCGGCGAGTCGCGTCACGAGCACGCTGTAGGCCGAGCCGTCGTGATTGCGCTCGTGCGCGGCCGGCACGCGGACCGCCCGGCCGCAGGCGCTCACGCTCACGCCCCGCAGGTTGAGTTCCGCGCGGTCGCCGGCACGTGGGCCCTGCCCGCCGCAGGGTTCGTCGAGCACGGCGTCCTCGTAGGTGGCGCTGACGAGCGCCCCGTCGCCGCTGAAGACGTGCACGTGCGTGCCGCCCCGCAGGGCGCCGGGCGTGTAGGGCGGCACGAGGTCGCGGGCCTCGAGCGGCACGGCGACCCCGGGCCGGGCCATGTCGACCACCACGCCCTGGCGGCGGGCCGGGCCGTACTGCCAGTCGGCCGTGGGCCGCTCGGGCCCGAGGATGAACACGCACCGGTCATCGACCGGGCTGGCCGTCACCACGCCGCAGCCGGCGCCGTGCCGGGATTCGTAGAGCGTCTCCACGCGGCCGGTGACGACATCCAGCCGCGCGATCCGGCTCCCGTCGAACACGCCGCCGTCGGGCGTGGACCGGGCGTCGAACAGGAGCCACCGCGAGTCGGCGGACCAGGCGGCCACGTTGGTGAGCAGGTGGCCGTGCGGGGCGAACGACAGCCGGCGCTCGCGCATCGAGGATTCCTTGAGCGGGGTGCGGTCTGTGACGGTCGTGCGTGGAGGCCCGGGGGCCGCTGCAGGGAGGCCGGTCGGCGTGACGATGCCCCCAGCAACGATCTTCGACCTGTCGCCGCGTTCCGTCGGAGGTGCCAACCCCAACGCGTTGATCCGGATCCCCTGAAAGGCTCTCGGGCAGTTCCGCGGCCATGCGTGCCGCGGTTCGGGCCCCTGGGCCCGGTCCGCATCAGTCTCGCAGTGTTCTACCCCGTTCGCAGGCGGTCGGCAGGCTCGATTCACGAAGCGGGCCGGGGCGGCAGGAGTCGCCCCGGCCCGCACTCTTTCCTGGAGCCGGCAGGAGAGCCGCGTCAGGCGGCGCGCCGCGCTCCCCGCGCCCCCGGCCGTTTGCGGGGGTGCTGCACCGCAAGTAGCATGACTCGACCAGGTTTTTCCCCCGCCTGTTCGAAGTCGAGGTGCCCAGTGCGTCGCAGCGTGCACGGTCTGCTCGTCGGTCTGCTCGTCTTCTCCCTGTCGGTCGACGCGGCGCGGGCCTGCGGCCATCTCCGGCACTGGCATCACTGCTCCTCCCCTGGCACCTCATCCGTGGTCGTGGAGACGGTGGACGACTGGGCATGGTGTCACCCCGTCGAGGCCGCGTGGCTGGCGGACTGTGGGTGGTGCGTCGAGACGGTCGTGACGCTCTCGAGCGACGACTCAGCCTGCTGCGAGGAGGTCCTCTGCGGGGCGTCTTCCGACGTGCTCGACGCGACCGGAGTCGTGGTGGCGTCGCTGGTCGTCGCCGAGGATTCCGAGACGACCACGAGCGTGGTCGGCTCCGCGCCCGTCCCGACGCTCGCGCCGGCCCCGCAACCGGCCGCACCCGTGGCCGCGCCGATCGGTCCGGAACCGGTCCCCGTGGCGCCGGCCCTCGAACCGATCGAGCCCGTTTCGGTGTCGGCTGCGTCCGCCCCGGCGCCGGAAGCGGCCGCCGGGCCCGCCGCACCGCCCGTCGAGCCGCCCGCCCCGGGCAACGCGTTCGAGGAGGCGGACGCCGACGCTGCACCCGCTGCCGACGGCACGGTGCCCGCGGACGATCCCGCACCGGCATCCGAACCCGTCGCCGAACCGGCCACCCAGCCGCGGGCGGCCCGTGAGCCGCTGCGCCGCTGGATCGACGACTCCGCAGCCTATGCCGTGGTGGGGCGACTGGTCGACGTGCAGGGCGAGCACGTCGAGATCCTCAAGGCCGACGGCCGCAGCGTGACGGTGCCTCTGGCCCGCCTGAGCGGTCTCGACCGCGGCTACGTCGCCGGGGCCGCAGCCCGGATCGCCTCGTTCCGGCCCGCGGCACCGCAGCCGACCGAGACGGTCGGTCGCTGACCCTCGGTTCAGCGGTCGTCGAGGATCGCGACCGTCTCGAAGGCCTTGCCCTCGAGCATCTCCAGCGACGCGCCGCCGCCGGTCGACACGTGGCTGACGCGGTCGGCGTAACCGAGGTGCTCGACCGCCGCCGCCGAGTCGCCCCCGCCGATGATGGTCACGGCGCCCCGGGAGGTGGCGTCCGCCACCGCGTCCGCGACCGCCTTCGTTCCGGCGTCGAATGGAGGCATCTCGAACACGCCCATCGGACCGTTCCACACGACGGTGCCCGCCGCCCGGACGATCTCGGCGTACAGGCGGGCCGTCTCCGGACCGATGTCCAGCCCCTCGAAGCCGTCCGGGATCTCGCCAGCCTTCACGATCCGCCTGGTCGCGGTGGCGGAAAAATCGTCGGCACAGTGCGTGTCGACCGGCAGCACGAGTTTTTCTCGTCCCGCGGCGAGCAGGTCCTTCGCCAGGCCCACCTTGTCCGCCTCGACGAGCGACGTGCCGGTCCGGCCCCCCTGGGCCAGCGAAAACGTATACGCCATCGCGCCGCCGATGAGCACCCGGTCGCAGATCGAGAGCAGGTTCGTGATCACCGCGATCTTGTCGGACACCTTCTTGCCGCCGAGGATCGCCACGAACGGCCGCTTGGGCCGGGCGATCGCGTCGGCCAGGTAGCGGATCTCCTTCTCCACGAGGAAGCCCACCACGGCGGGCTTCCCTGCGGCCTTCAGGGCCGCGGGCACCGCGTGCATGCTGGCCTCGGTGCGATGGCAGGTGCCGAAGGCGTCGTTGACGTAGGCGTCGGCGAGTCCCGCCAGGGACGCGACGTAGGCCGCGTCGTCCCCCTTCTTCTCCCCCTTGTTGAAGCGGACGTTCTCGAGCACGAGCACGCCGCCGGGCGTCAGGGCCCGCGCTTTGGCTTGCGAGTCGGGGCCGCCGGTGTCGGCGGCGAGTGCGACCGGGCGGCCGAGGAGCTCGGCGAGCCGGGTGGCGACGGGCGCCAGCGAGAATTCACTCTCGAAACCCTTGCCGGCGGGGCGGCCCAGGTGCGACATCAGGATCGCCCTCCCGCCGCGGTCGAGAATCGAGCGGATGGTCGGCAGGGCCATGCGGATGCGGCGATCGTCGGTGATCGCCCCGGCGTCGTCCTGCGGAACGTTGAAATCGACCCGCACGAGGATCGTCCTGCCCTGTGGGTCGAGGTCGGCGACGGTCTTCTTGGCCATGGGTCGAGTCGATCTCCGGCTGCCGGGGCTCGAGGGGAAAGCCGGCTATTCAACCGGATGGCGCCGGTCGAAGGCAACGCCCGGCCTCCCCGCGGGCCGCCCGGAGCCCGAGACCAGCCGCGGCTGCACGTCACCTTCCGCCGCCGGCGACTACAGTGGTGGGTGACCCGTGGAGGTCGTCATGGCCGGCCGTCTTCGCTGCGGACCTCGGATTGCGTGTGCGGTCGCGTGCGCCGGTCTCGCGGCCGCACCCGCCGGTCGTGCCGCCGACTGGCCCGCCTGGCGCGGTGCCGCCGGTGACGGCGTGGCGGCCGGCGAGGGGTTCGTGGCGTCGTGGACAGCCGACACCAACGTGCTGTGGCGTGCGCGGCTGCCCGGGCCGGGCTCGAGCACGCCGGCGGTGTGGGGCGACCACGTGATCGTCACCTGTGCGATCGACGGCCGCAATGCGGCAGTGTGCCTCGACCGCTCGGGCGCCGAGCGCTGGCGGCGGCTGCTCGGACCGGCGCGCGGCGGCAAGCACAAGAAGGCCACCGGTGCCAATCCGTCGCCGGTGACGGACGGCACGCACGCCTGGGTCTACTTCAAGAGCGGCGAACTCGCCTGCCTCGACCTGGCTTCCGGCACCGTGACCTGGAGCACGAATCTCCAGGAGCGCTTCGGCGCGGACACCCTGTGGTGGGATCTCGGCACGTCTCCCGTGCTCACGAAGGCCGCGATCGTGGTGGCGGTGATGCAGACCGGGCCCAGCTACATCGCGGCCTTCGACAAGGCCACGGGCCGGCTCACCTGGAAGCACGACCGCCAGCTGCCGGCGCCCGAGGAATCGGCGCAGAGCTACACCACGCCGCTGGTGCTCGCCGGCGACCCGGGGCTCGGCGAGCCGGACGAGCTGCTCGTCGTGCTCGGGTCCGATCACGTGACGGCGCACGACGCGGCCGACGGCCGGGAGCTGTGGCGGGTCGGCGGCCTGACTCCCACGCAGCACCGCATGTTCCGCTCGATCGCCTCGCCGCTGGCCGCCGGCCGACTGGTGGTGGTGCCCTACGCCCGGGGCGGTTCGCTCACGGCCGTCCGCCGCGGTGGCAGCGGGGACGTGACGGACACGCACGTGGCCTGGCGCCGCACCGACATCGGTGCCGACGTGCCCACCCCCGTGTGCACCGCGGACCGGATCGTGGTCTGCGGCGACAAGGGCGACGTCCAGTGCCTCGATCCGGCAAGCGGTGCGACCCTCATCCAGCGGACGCTGCCGGCCAACCGCTACGCCTACAGCGCGTCGCCCGTGATCGTCGACGGCAAGCTCATCCTCACCCGCGAGGACGGCCACTCGACGATCCTCGTCTGGCCTCCGCCGGCCGGCCCCGCCGGCGCGTGGCCGGAGGTCGGTGTCGGTGACGTGGGTGAGACGACGGTCGCCACGCCGGTGTGCGTCGACGGCCGCATCTTCCTGCGCAAGCTCGATTCCCTGTGGTGCATCGCGGCGCGCTGACGCACCGTGGCCGCCGGTGTAATCTCTGGCCCGTCGCGCCGCTCGTGGCCGGCCTGCGCTCGCCCGTCCCGGACGCCGTTCGATGCCGCCGCACCCCCTGCCGCCGCGGGCCAGCCGCACGGGACTCGCGCTGTTCTGGCTCTACGTGGCCCTGTACGGCGGCTTCATGGCCCTGGTGCTCGCGCGGCCGGACCTCCTGTCGCTGCGGCCGTTCGGGGGCGTGAACCTCGCCATCGCCACCGGCATGGGGCTGATCGCCGCGGCGGTGGTGCTCGCGGTCGTCTACGTGTTCGCCCGCGCGGGACGCTGACGGCATGCTCCACGACACCTCTCCGGCCGCGATCGCCATCTTCGCCGCCTTCGTGGCGGGCGTGATCGGCCTCTCGGTGTTCCTCGGCCGCCGGAAGCAGTCGGCCCAGGACTACTACGCCGCCCATGGCCAGATCCACTGGTTCGTCAACGGCATCGCCTTCGCCGGCGACTACCTCTCCGCGGCGTCGTTCCTGGGGATCTGCGGGATGATCGCCTTCTCGGGCTACGACGGCTTCCTCTACTCGATCGGCTTCCTCGCCGGCTGGGTCGTGGCCCTGTTCGTGATCGCCGAGCCCATCAAGGAGCTCGGCACGTTCACGCTCGCCGACGCGCTCGACGCCCGCTTCAAGAGCCCGGCGATCAAGCTCGCCGTGGCCGTCTCGACGCTCGTGGTGAGCGTCTTCTACCTGATTCCGCAGATGGTGGGGGCCGGGTCGCTGATCACGCCGCTGCTCGGCCTGCCGCACGCCGCGGGGGTGCTCATCGTGGGCGTGGCCGTGACGCTGATCGTGGTCACGGCGGGCATGGTCTCGACCACGTGGGTGCAGTTCATCAAGGGATCGCTGCTCGTCTTCTTCTGTGCCATCACGACGGCGCTGATCCTCGAGCGCGGCCTGGTGGAGAACACCGCCAGCCTCGCGCCGCAGGTCCGCACCGTCCGCCCAGACGGGAGCGTGCTCGTCGACGGCCAGCCCCGGTCGCGCGACCATGATCTGCGGCCGGTGGGCACGCTCGCCAGGCTGCCGGAGCGGTACGCGGGCCGCACGTCCACCGGCCCGCTGGGGCCGCTCGAGTATCTGGCCGTGCTCGAGGATTCGACGGTGGTGACCTGGTCGGGCACGAAGCGCGTCGATGCCGAGGGCGTGCACACGACCTACGCCGCCGTCGAGCGGAAGGGGGCCGACCTGCTCAAGCCGGGGGGCTATTTCAAGGGCCTCGCGACGGGCAGCCTTGCGGACCGCCTCGACTTCGCGAGCCTCATGCTGGCGCTGTTCTGCGGCACCGCCTCGCTGCCGCACATCCTCATCCGCTATTACACCGTCAAGGACGCCGCGTCCGCCCGCAAGAGCACGGTCGTCGGGATCGCGGCGATCGGCGTGTTCTACGTGCTCACCCTCTATCTCGGGCTCGGTGCCATGACCAGCGGCGCCCTCGACCCCACCGACACGAACATGGCCGCCCCGCTCCTCGCCCGGTCGTTCAGCAACACGCTGTTCGCCGTGATCTCGGCGATCGCCTTCACGACCGTGCTGGGCACGGTGAGCGGGCTGATCATGGCCGGCAGCGGGGCTGTGGCCCACGACCTGGTGGCCAACGTGCTCGGCGTGGCGATGACGGACCACGAGAAGGTACGTTGCGGGAAGATCGCGGCCGCCGGCCTGGGTGTCGTGGCCATGGCGCTGGGCATCCTGTTCAAGAACTTCAACGTCAGTTTCCTGGTGGGGTGGGCGTTCCACATCGCCGCCAGCGCCAACCTGCCGGCGCTGGTGATGGTGCTGTTCTGGCCGCGGGCGACGCGGCAGGGAGTGGCGGCGGCGGTGATCGTGGGGATGCTCGCGTCCCTTGCCTGGATCCTGCTGTCGGCCGACACGTTCGAGAAGGTCTACGGCCTGTCCCGTGACCTCGCCCCCGTCCCGTTCAGCCAGCCGGGCCTGGTGACGATTCCGCTGGGCTTCGCCGTGCTCGTCGTCGTCTCGCTGCTCACGCCGCCCACCACCCGGACGGCGTGAGCCGTCGGCCGTCCCCAGGTTCCGCTCTCGATGCCCCGCAAGAAACCGCCGCCGCCGCGCCGCACGGTGATCGCCTGCACGGAGGCACACCTGCCGGCGATCCAGGCCATCTACAACGACGCGATCGTGAACACCACGGCCCTCTACGAGTACGCGCCGCGATCGGAGGAGACGATGCGGCAGTGGTTCGAGTCGCGGCGACGCGACGCGATCCCGGTACTGGGCATCGAGTGGGAGCCGGGCGTGCTCGCCGGCTTCGCGACCTGGGGCCCGTTTCGGCCGCGGGCGGCCTACAAGTACTCGGTGGAGCACTCGGTCTACGTCGACGAGCGCTTCCGCGGCGAGGGGGTGGGTCGCCAGCTGCTCCAGGCCCTGATCGTCGAGGCCAAGCGACACGACATCCACATGCTCGTGGCCGGCATCGACGCCTCCAACGTGGCGAGCGTGGCCCTGCACAGCTCGCTCGGATTCCGTTGCTGCGGCACCGTCCGCGAGGCCGGGTTCAAGTTCGGTCGCTGGCTGGACCTGGAGTTCTGGCAACTGATCCTGCCGACGCCGGCAGAACCCAAGGACGGGTGACCTGGCCGGTTCGGGCTGCTCGTGCCCCGTCGCTGGACGTTCGTGGCGATGGCTCGGGGTAGCCCGTGCCATCTCGTCCGGACGTTCGCTCCGGGCATCCTGCCAGTCCCGTGCGGCAAGGCAGATGCGCGGCAGGTGAATTCGCGTCTCGCGTGGCTCGGGTCTACCCACGCCCTCTCGCCGGACGCTCGCTGCGGGCATCCCTGCCCTTCGCTCACTCGGAGGTGCCTTCGCTCTCGCCCTCCGGGCTGCGCTCGGTCACCTACGCCGTCTCGAGGGGATGGGCAGACCCTCACGAGGGCACGGGCAGTTCGAAGCCCTGGCGGTACTCGCGGGTGAAGAGGGCGTTGGCCTGCTCGTCGGCGGTCCGTTCGGTCGGGGGGTCGATCGCGAGCTCGCGGCCGAGGCGGAGTTGCGTGGCCGCGTAGTCGATCTGCTGCTCGCCGAGGTGTTTCTCGAAGCTCTCCCAGGTGGCGCGGACGTGGGGTTCGTCGGCCGCGAGCGCCGCCCGCGTGCCGGGCTCGACGGGGGTGCCGAGCGCCCAGGAGACGTTGCCCAGGTGCGCCAGCGCGCTCGACAGGTGCCCCTCCTCGATGTCGAGGTGCAGGTCCTCGCGCCGCCGGCTCTTCACGGCCTCGATGAAGTTGTCGTAGTGATGCTGGTCGTCCCCCTTCGACCACGCACCGAGCTCGTGGCCGTCGTAGTCGAACGCCACGCCCGAAACGTAGTTGGGCGCGACGACGTAGCCCTCGGTGCCCCACCAGATGTTGGCCACGCGGAGCGGATCGACCTTCAGGCCGTAGGTCACAGGAGTCTTGATCTCGAGCCCCCGCACGTCGGAGATGAGCGTGGCGTCGTCCCACTGGAAGATCGTCACCTGGCTGTTGGCCACGTCGCCGTTGTCCACGTAGCCGAGCCGGCCGCCGAGGCTCACCACCCGCCGCGGCAGGTCGTGCTTGCCCAGCCCCCAGCGGGCCTTGTCGAGCTCGTGGGGGTTCTGGTTGCCGAGGTCGCCGTTGCCGGTGCGCTGGTCCCAGTGCCAGTCGTAGTGGAGCTTCGCGCGGATCGGCACCTCGGCCGGCGCCGGTCCCGCCCAGAGGTCGAAGTCGATACCCGGAGGCAGCGGCGCGGGCGTGGAAACCAGGCCGATGCTCGGCCGCCGCTTGTAGCACAGGGCGTGGGCCACCTTCACCGGGCCGATCGCGCCGCCCTGCAGGAATGCGATCGCCTGCCGCATGCCGGGATTGCTCCGGCTCTGGGCACCCATCTGGCAGATGCGGCCGAGCTTGCGCGCCCAGTCGGCCATCACCCGGCCCTCGGCGAGGGTGTAGCTGCAGGGCTTCTCCACGTAGACGTCCTTGCCGGCCTGCATCGCCCAGATCGTCATCAACGCATGCCAGTGGTTGGGCGTGGCGATCGAGACGGCGTCGATGTCCTGGCGGTCGAGGAGGCGGCGGACGTCATGCTCGAAGGCGGGCTGCCGCGGCAGCGTGGCGAACCTCGAGGCGTACTTCGTCAGGCAGGCCGGGTCGCAGTCGCACACCGCCACCAGTTCGGCGTCGGGATTGGCGAGCCAGCCGTCCACGTGCTTGTCACCGCGGTTGTTCGTGCCCACCACGGCGATCCGGACGGGCCCGCCGTCCGGCCGACGGGCCGGCGAGACAGTGGCGGGCGCGGCGGCGGGCGCACGCCGGGCGAGCGCCGCCGCGGCCAGCCACAGGGCGCGTTCGACGAAGTCACGACGCGGCAGGGTCATGCGAATCCTCAGGGGACAAGCCGTGGTCGACCGAACACCGGCCAGTCAGTCTACCCACGGCTGATGAGGAGGGCGGCCCCGCTCAGCCCCTCGGTTTGCGGGCCGCACTGCCGTCGCGGGTGATCTCGTACGACACGCTGAGCACCCGGGCGGCCCGGCCCGCGATCGGCGCGATGGCGTGCGGAATCGTGGCCCGCAGGTAGACGCTGTCACCACGTCCCAGGGAAATCTGCTCGTCGCCGTAGATCACCCGCACCTCGCCCTCCAGCACCAGCAGAAACCGCTCGCCCTCATGGTGCTCGGGCGCATGGCGGTTGCCGGTGCCGGAGACATGGATGATCGCCGGATGCATGTGGCGGTCGTGCCAGCCGTTGGCCAGCCGCTCGGCGACCACGCCCCCGCGGGTCCGAGCGGGCGGCGACTGCCTGCCCTGCCGGTCGACGATGAACGCCGGCGGGACCGACAGGCCGGCCACGAGCGATTCCACCCCGCACTCGAGCGCCGCTGCGAGGCTGACGAGCGCGTCGAGCGACGGGGACAAGAGGCCGTTCTCGAGCTTCGACAGCCAGCTCACGGTGAGGCCCGTGCGGGACACGACCTCCTCGAGCGTCAGCCGCCGCGCGAGCCGCGCCGCCCGGGCGCGGCGGCCGAGATCGGCCAGGTTCAGCGATTGCGGTCCCGCCTTCATCGCTCGGCAGGCTACCCCGAAAGAGTGGCCCCACCAAGCGCGAAAACTTTTGGACTCACAGGCAAAACGAGCCCGCGCGGCCGCTCGCTCACGCGCCGGGACGGCGGAAGTCGCGGTAGGCCATGAGCACGTCGTGGAGATCGCCGGTGATCTCGATCTCGTCGGCCGTGAAATCCCGCAGCCACGTGCGGTTGGACGCCAGCGCGTCGGCGAGCACGGGGAGGATCTCGCCGAGCGTGACGCGAACGGTCGACTCCCGCGCGGTCGCCGGGGCGAAGCCCACGACGCCCGCCCGCTCGACTTCGGGACCCGTGTACACCCGCAACTGCCGGATCGCCATGTCGCACACTCCCTTGTCCGCGGCCTCCGGGAACCGTCGGGCTCGTGTCTCGAGCCCGACCGGCCGCCGTCGTGGCGCACCGATTCCCGACCCCCTTGTCATCGGCTGCGACAGGCCGCAAGGTTTGGCCGAATATCCCAGTCGTGCCGGGAATACCGGCCGGGCCCAGGAGCCGCGGGAATCTGGAGGGACGGGGCGGGCTGGTCAGCCGGCCGGTTGGCCGGCCACCCGTCCCGCCCGGAAGGCTTCGCCGATGCTCTTGGGCACGAGCGCCTCGGCCTCGAGCAGCCGGGCGCGGTTCTCGGCGGTGGCCGCCTTCATCTCCTGCTCGCGGGCGATCGCCACGCTCCGCCGCTCCTCGGCCTTCGCCCTGGCCACGCGGGTGTCGGCCTCGGCCTGGTCGGCCTGGAGCCGCGCGCCGATGTTCTCGCCCACCTCGATGTCGGCGATGTCGATCGACACGATCTGGAAGGCCGTCTGGGCGTCGAGCCCCCGCTGGAGCACCGCCTTCGAGATCTTGTCGGGATGCTCCATGACCTCGAAGTGGCTGTCGGCCGAGCCGATCGAGGTGATGATGCCCTCGCCGACGCGGGCGATGATGGTCTCCTCGGTGGCTCCGCCGATGAGCTGCTGGAGGTTCGTGCGGACGGTGACGCGGGCCCGGATCTTGAGCTCCACGCCGTTCTTCGCCACGGCCGACAGGTTCGGCTTGCCGCTGGCCGCGTCGGGACAGTCGATGACCTTCGGGTTCACGCTCGTCTGCACGGCGTCGAGCACGTCGCGACCCGCCAGGTCGATGGCGCAGGCGCGGTCGAAGTCGAGATCCAGATCCGCCCGCTGCGCGGCGATGAGGGCCCGGATCACGCGGGGCACGTCGCCGCCGGCGAGGTAGTGGGCCTCGAGCCGCCGCGGCGTGATGTCGGGGCCGAGCCCGGCCTGGGTCGCCATGATCCGCGCCTGCACGATCGTCCGGGCGTTCACCTTGCGCAGGCTCATGCCGAGCAGCGACAGGAACGAGACGTGCGCCTTCGACCAGTAGGCCTGGAACCAGAGTTGGCCGTAGTTGAAGACGAGCAGGAGCATCGTCAGGGCGAGGATGCCCAGCACGAGGCCCAGGCCGACGACGAGCGGGGCGGGGAGTCCGTTCATGCCAAACGCGTGAGGATGGGGAGAGGACGACCCGCCCATTCCGGCGAGCCCTGCACATCGAACCCTGCAAGCCTAGTTCGCCGTTTCGCGGGTCCAAACCGGGCCGCGTCAGCCCTCGATCCAGCCGCCGCCGAGCAGCCGGTCGCCGGAAAAGCAGACCGCCGGCTGGCCCGGGGAAATCGGCCCCGGCGAGCCCTCCGGGCCCCCCATGAACCGGGCGGCAAAGCGGCCTGCCCCCAGCGGCGTGACCTCGGCGGCCGCCGGCCCCCGCTGGGCCCGGCACTGCACGAGGCACGCGAAGGGCTCCGTGGGCGGCGGCCCGAGCCACGTGGCGTCGGCGGCGGTGAGGCGTTCCCGGGGCACGGCCTCGGGCGGACCCACCACGACGCGGCAGGCCGCGGCCTCGATGGCGATCACGTGCAACGGCCTGCCCGCCGCGATGCCCAGCCCCTGCCGCTGGCCGACCGTGAAGTGCTCGATACCGGGATGCCGGCCGAGCACCTCGCCCGCCGCATCGACGATCTCCCCGGCGCGCGAGCCGCCGAGTCGGCTCGCAACGAGCGCGGCGTGCTCCCCCGGCGCCACGAAGCAGATCTCCTGGCTGTCGGGCTTGTCGGCCGTCGCCAGCCCGAGCGACCTGGCGCGCTCGCGGACCTCCGCCTTGGCGAGGCCTCCGACGGGCAGGAGCATCCGGTCCAGCCGTTCGGGCCGCACGTCGAAGAGCACGTAGGACTGGTCGCGGGCGGCGTCGCGGCCGCGGAAGATCGCAGGCCGCCCGTCGGGACCGGGCTCGAGTCGCGCGTAGTGGCCGGTGGCCACGTGGCTGGCGCCGATCGCGTCGGCGTGGTCGAAGAGCCGGCCGAACTTGAGCCAGGTGTTGCAGCGCACGCAGGGATTGGGCGTGCGGCCGCGGCCGTATTCGGCGGCGAAGTAATCGATGATCCGGCCGAAATCGGGGGTCAGGTCCAGTGCGTAGAGCGGGATGCCCAGCCGGTCGGCCACGCGGCGGGCGTCTTGGGCGTCGGCCAGGCTGCAGCAGCCCTGATGGCCCGGCCGTGCGGCAGCGGCCAGCGGTGGCCGGCCCGGCCGCCGGAACACGCCGACCCCCGCGTGACCCGCCGCGGCCCACCGGGCC
>JBJTIV010000424.1:0-3622 GCA_046095145.1 Planctomycetaceae bacterium | reverse complement strand
GCCACGCGCTCGCCCGGCAGGCCGTGGCCGGCGTTGGGGGCATACGACACCCACCGCGGCCCCGGCAGCCGGTCGAAATACAGGCTGCAGGCCTCGAGCGGCCAGTAGGGATCGTTGGTTCCCAGCGCGATCACCTTGGGCATGGTGTAGCGGTCGCGGTAGGCGAAGGGGTCGACGATCCGCACGAGGTCGCGGCCCCGCGGCGTGGCGAGCAGCTTCTCGATGCCCCGCGCGGTGTAGTCGCCGAGCTTGTCGGACAGCCGCCCGAAGCTCGCCACCTGCAGCCGCACGTGGTCCGCGAGGGAGAGCATGTCGATAACCGCCGGCACGATGCCCCGCACGCGGTCGTCCACGGCCGCCGACAGCCACGTGGTCCACCCCCGCTTGCTCGCCCCGGTGACGATGAACTCGTCGATGCCCGCGGCCCAGTGCTCGTCGGCCTGGGCCGCCGCGGCGTTCATCGCCTCCACGGCCGACTTCACCATCGGCAGGAGCAGCGGCCACGAGGGGTCGCCCGTCCTGGCGAACTCCCCGAAGGTGTGGGCGATCAGGCCGTCCTCCCGCAGGTCGCCGAACATCGGCTGGAAGGGCACCTGCCGCACCACTGCCGCGGGCAGCCCCGCGGCGGTGGCCACGGCGGCGAGCGTCTGCATCCCGGCGGGCGGGTTCGTCACGCCGTCCCGCGGCACGCCCCGCTCGCTGCCGCCGTCGATCCAGAGGAGCATCCGGCCGGTGGTGCGGGCCGCGGCCGGCAGGAAGAGCGACAGTTCGTGCTCCCAGGCCACGCCCTTCCAGGTCTGGCTCGCGAGCCGGCAGACCCGCCACCGTCCGTCCCGGGTCTCGCCGTCCCCGAGCGTCACGACCCCCGTCGAAGGGTCGGCGGCCGACACGTAGTCGGCGAGGGCGTCGGCCGCGGCGAGCGTGGCCGAATCACCGGCCAGGACTTCCTGACCCCGGGCGGCGACCGTCGCCGCGGCGCCCCCTATCACACCCGCCAGAAACTCCCGCCGCGGCACCCCAAAAAGCCACGTGCGGGCCGACGCCGGAGCGTCGGACCCGCACGCTTCACCCTGTTTTGTCATTGGGACGACCCGCGGAATCTCCTGCCGATCCCGCGAAGTCGTTCCCCGCGTCAGGCCGTCCGCCGCTTCCGCCACATCGAGAAGCCGCAGGAGACCAGGCCGGCGAAGGCCATGGCGTAGGTCGAGGGCTCCGGCACCGGCGTCAGCAGGACGTCACCGAGCGTGATGGGACCGTAGACGGGGACAGTCACCGGCTCGTCGTCCACGATGATCGTGTTGGTGCCGATCTGCGGCTGGTAGAGGAACTTTCCAAAGTTGAGGTCAAGATTCGGGGAGATCTGCGGATTGGTGAGGAACCGAGCGGCCAGATCAGCCTCGGTCATACCCGTCGGAGCGATGTTGCCGAGATCCCAGAAGGTTCCGGCCGGACCCCGGTCCCGAGTCGTATCGCTCCATCCTGCGAACGGCTGCAGTTCGAGAACGTTCGTGCCGACGTTGCCCGCATACGAAGTCGACCACCGGCCGTTCGTATTTTGAGACGTGATGTTGTTGTTCGACTTGAACGCCGCCGCCGGGGGCAGGATGTTGGTGCCGGTGAACATATACCCGAGATTGGTGGCCGTTCCCGACGTCCGGCCGCTCGGGGGCCCGAAGCCACCGTTGGCGGAGCCGGAACCGATCGTATTGACCGTGAACTCCTGCATGCCGAGCGTGCCCGACGTGGTGTTTTGCAGGGACAGATTGCCCGTGGTGCCGTTGTAGAGCAGAACCAGGGACGACGCGGCCGACGCCTGAAGGGCCGACATGGCCGCGATGGCGAGGGCGACGAGGACGGAAGCGATGGTCTTTCGTGTCATGGCAGGGTGGCTTTCGTTCCAGAGGGTGAAAACAGGGGGGTGAAAAGCGGCGGAGCGTCAGTTCGACTGTTCGCTCTCACCGTGGCGAGAGAAGGGAAAAGCAAACACCGTGCCACAATCACGACACCCCCTCGCACGAAGGCCCGCCGACCTCCGACGACGAGCCAAAAAATCCTTGAAAAATGGCCTTGCACCCGATGAAGGCGCCAGTTGCCGAGTCAGAAATTCGATGTCAACCCCAATTACCAAATCACCAGCTCGATGAATCGACGCCAAATTCCTGGGAAAAGTTCGCACATTTTTTGGGAAAACCGGTACGCTGAAGGTCATGGCGCGAATCGATCATCAGCCGCCTGCCGCAACCGCTCCGGCGTCGCCGGCCCGAGCGGCGGCGCACTGGCCCCGCATCATCGGCCGGTCGGCGGCGATGCAGCGGCTCGAGGCCGACATCGATCGCGTCGGCGACTTCGACTGCTCCGTGCTCGTGACCGGCGAGACGGGCTGCGGCAAGGAGGAGGTCGCCCGCGCGATCTATGCGGCCGGAAAGAGATCGACCGGCCCGTTCGTGGCGGTCAACTGCGGCGGCGTCGTCGCGACGCTCGCCGAGAGCCTCCTCTTCGGACACACGAAGGGATCCTTCACCGGCGCCGACGAATCCGCGGGCGGAGCCTTCCGGGCGGCCCACAAGGGCATCCTGTTCCTCGACGAGGTCGGCGAGATGCCGCTGGACCTCCAGCCCAAGCTGCTACGGGCCTTGCAGCAGCGGGAAGTCGTGCCGGTCGGCTCGAACGTTCCGGTGGCCGTGGACGTGCAGGTGATCGCCGCCACCAACCGCGATCTGGAGGCCGAGGTCGAGGCGGGCAGGTTTCGCGAGGACCTGTTCTACAGGCTCAACACCGTCCACATCGTCGTGCCGCCGCTGCGGGAGCGGGCCGACGACATCCCGCTGTTTCTGGAGCACTTTTCGGCCTGGTTCGCCGATCGCTTCGAGATGCCGCTCTGGCGGCCTGCGCCGGACGTCATCGAGCGGCTGCTCCGGCATCCGTGGCCCGGCAACGTCCGCGAACTCTCGCAGTTGGTGCAGCGGATCTACATCTTCGGCGCCCGCGTCGCGGCGGTGATCGCCGCCGCCCCCCGGCGGTCGGCGGTCGCCGCGGCCGGCCAGCCGGCCGCGGGCCGCGGGTCCCCCGCGGCGGCGAGCGGGAGTCCGATCCTGTCCGCCCTGGCGGCTCCCGCCGAACGCAGCGGCATGCCGGCGACGGATCCGGTGCTCCCTGTCTGCAACCTGTTCGAGCTGCGGAAGATCGCCGTGCGACAGGCCATCGCGACCGCCGAGGGCCGCATCGGTGAAGCCGCGGCCATCCTCGGCGTGTCGCGCAACACGATGACGAAACTGGTCGCCGAGGCCTGTCCCGACCGGGCAGGCCGTCAGGGCCGCCGACCGCCCCCCAAGCCCCGGTAACGACGGGACTGTGATCACGGCACGGCTCGGCATCCTGCCGCGGGAGGCTTTACGGCAAACCTCGGCGTCGTGCCGAGTTTGCCTTTGCCGGCCTCCGCCGGCTGGACGCAACCCGGCCCTCCGGGCCTGGCGTGGGTGGTGCGGCGCGCGGGGATCGCATTCCGAAGGAAGCCCCAAGCGCAAGCGCGGGGAATGCGGATGGCCACTTCGAGCGACCACCGCGCTCCTCCATCGGCCCGCCACCCGCCCTCCCGTCGCTCGCGCTCCGGGCTTCCTTGTGT
>JBJTIV010000423.1:0-11398 GCA_046095145.1 Planctomycetaceae bacterium | reverse complement strand
CCTGCGGCTTGACGCCCGAGCTCAGTCCCCCCCCCTGGGCGGCCCGGAGACTGGCCGGGGCCCCGCGCGGGGCCCCCTGGGCCCCCACGACCACAGCACGGACCAGACGGTGCAGGAAGGTGAGTCGAGTGATCACGGCATAGGTCCCAAGAGGGTTCGGGCGGGGCCAAGCCCCGGAACACCCGCAGGATCATCGTCACCGTCACGACCCGGATTGCAGGAATTTTCAGCACGGTCCGCGAGCCGCCGCCCACGGTGCCCAGATTGCCCCGCCGGCGGGCGGGGCGGCAGCGGCAGCGAATCCCCGGCGACCGGCAGAACCGGCGGCCCGGTGCAGGCGGCGGGGCGGGGCGCCCGATTGTCCAGTGGCGACGAGGGTCGCGGGTCAGCCCGGATTCCCATGCTTCCCAAACGACACCATCTGCTCCTGCTCGGCCTGCTCCTCTTCATGGCGGGGGTGCAGTTCCGGGTCGTCGAGTCGTTCACGCTCAACGAGCGCTCGACGCGGTTCGTCGCGACGGAGATGGGAGGCGCCCCGGGCCGCGAGATGTGGCAGGGCGGGCCGATCCGCAAGGTCGTCGAGCCGCCCCGCTGGCTCGGCCTGGCGCTGATGTCCGTGGGGGCCGTGCTGACCGTGAAGAGCCTGGCGATGCGGGGCGCGGCCTAGCTGTCCGTGGACAAAGCCATCCCTGGCCTTTGGCCACGTGGCCGACCGGTCGAAAAGCCGAGGTTTTCGACGGTCGGCAGTCGCCGCATCCGGCGGCGGCAGACGTGCTCCACAGTCTGGTAGGAGTCTGCTAGGCGTCGCGGCTCAGTCGGAATCGGCGGCGGCCGCCACGGGCTCCTCGACGAGCTCCACCTGCTCCGGATCCTCGACCACGATCTGCGGCTGGCCCTTGTGCTCGGCCACCGTGCCCCGCACCCGGATCGTGCGGTCGAGGAAGTGGCTCGCGGGATCCTCGATGTCGGCCTCCCTGAACCGCTCGAGGCCACGCCGGAAGATCACGACGGTGAAGTTGTCGGCGGCGCGGCGATCCTTGCGGGTGTTGAGGAAGCACATGTGCTTGTCGTCGAGCAACCGGCCGGCCTCCACGACCATCTCGACCACGCACTCCTCGCCCACGTGATCCGCCGCCTCTGAGGCGTCGATCCGTGGGGCCTCCTCGACCGCGGCGTCGGCCGTGCCCACGGCGGCTCCCGACTCGGCCTCGGCGGCGGGCATGGCGACCTGACCCGCGGCACCGCGGGCCAGCACGATCACGAGGCAGGACACGATGCAACGCAGGGTCGGCATGGGAGTTCTCCCGAACGGCGACTGATCACCGTCGATGATAGTCCCGCGACGGGACGGCCCGCTACGCCGCGTCGACGCCCTGCGGCAGGAGCACCGGGCTCTCGCCGAAGTAGTAGCGCCGGGCGTCGGGGTTGGCGAGCACCTCGTCGGCCGTGCCGTGGCAGAGCACGGTGCCGGCCCGGATCACGTAGCTGCGGTCGGTGATCGCCAGCGTCTCCCGCTCCCGGTGGTCGGTGATCAGGATCGAGATCCCGTCGTCCCGGAGCGCGCAGATGATCTTCTGGATGGAGTGGATCGTGACCGGATCGATGCCGGTGAAGGGCTCGTCGAGCAGGATGATCCGCGGCTCGGTGACCAGGCAGCGGGCGATCTCCAGCCGGCGTTTCTCGCCCCCGGAGATGTAGTGGGCCTTCGAGCGCCGGATCTTCACGATGTCGAACTGCTCGAGCAGCTCCTCGCAGCGGCGGCGGCGGTCCTTCGGTCCCATGCCGACGAGTTCCATGATCGCCAGCAGGTTCTGCTCGACGGTGAGCTTGCGGAACACGCTCTGCTCCTGGGCCAGGTAGCCCATGCCGCCGTCGCGGGCCCGCTTGTGCATGGGCCAGTCGGTGATCTCCGCGTCGTCGAGGAGCACCCGGCCCGCGTCGGGGATCACCATCCCGCAGGTCATGCGGAAGCTCGTGGTCTTGCCGGCGCCGTTGGGGCCGAGCAGGCCCACGATCTCGCCGGCCTCCACGTGGAAGTCCACCCCGTCCACGACCCGCCGGCGGCCGTAGTTCTTCACGAGCCCTTCGACGCTCAAGAGCGGCACGCGCGTTCCTCCGTCACCGGACGAACCGCATCCTCGCGAAGTTGGGCAGGAAGGGCAATCGCAGTTCCCACGTGGAAATTTTCAGGGGAATGCTCCAGCGCGTGGGCACGGCGTGGGGCCAGAAGACCGCCAGGGCCCGGCCCACGATGAGATGGCGGCCGACCTGGTGGCCCGACGGCCAGAAGCGGCTGTCGGCGCTGGCGGCGGAGTTGTCGCCGAGCATGAAGTACTCGTCGGCCGCCAGCGTGAACCTCGACCGGTCGCCGTCGCCCGCCGCGACGGGCTGGTCGGTGTTGCGCATGAAGATGTAGTGCACGTCGCGCAGCACGCGCAGGCCGTCGACCCGCACGTCGGCGCCGCGGACCGTGATCCCGACCGGCGACAGGTCGCCGCGCGCGGCGTCACCGGGCCGGCCCCCCGTGACCGCGGGCCGGGTGGCCTGCGCGTCGGCCACGGACCGCACCCCCGTCGTCGGCCGGTCGCAGGGCACGCGGCCGCCATCCACGAACAGGGCGAGTTCGTCGTCCACGTTGGCGAACAGGAGCCGCCAGCGACCGCGGCCCCGCACGCCGGTCCGGGCCGTGGCCTCGACGGGCCCGGCGGGGTCCTCGCGGGTGAGCGTGGCGGTGCCGTCGGCGAGGTCGATCGTGCAGGTGTGCACCACGCCGGCCTCCACCAGGTCGAGCGTCACACGGCCCGCCGGGCCGCGGCTTTCGAGCTCGAGTTCCACGGCCAGGTCGCCGACCCAGTGGTCGCCGTCGATCGCCACGTCGCCGCCCGCCAGCCGCCCCAGCCGGGCCCGCTGGCCCGAGTTGTAGGGCTGGAAGTCGCCGATGAGCACGGGCTCCGGGACCGCGATCGTCGGACCGCCGCTGGCGGCCGCCGTCCAGTCGGCGGCCGTCGGCAGGAGGCGGCGAAAGCGCAGCAACGCCGTCTCGTCGGCGCCGCAGGCCACCGCGAAGGAGCGGCCCTCGTCGGTCGTCTCCCAGGCCCGGGTCGCCGCGTCGCCGGCCGCCGACCAGTCGGCCCAGGCCGTGGGCCAGCCGGTGCGGACCAGGTCCGCGGCCACGTGACGGCTGTCGTGGACGCACTGCAGCATCGCCACGAGCGTGTCGACGGGCTTGCGGGCGATGGCGGGCGGGCCGCCGCCACCGGTCGTCCAGATGTCGCCCCCGGCGATCGTCACCGTCTCGCCGGGCAGGCCGACGAGCCGCTTGATGTAGTTGATCTTGGCGTCCTCGGGATATTTGAAGACCACGACGTCCCAGCGGGCCGGCCGCCGGAAGTCGTAGGCGATCTTGTCGACGAGGATGCGGTCGCCGTTGAACGAATCGAGCCGCGGATCGTGCCAGGACACGCTGCGGCGGTCGAGGTCCTGCACGTGCCCGCAGGTGGGGCAGTCGCCCCGCCGCGGCGCCTTGGCCGGGTCGACACGACCGGCGGCCTCGTCGACCTCGCTGCTGCAGCCGACGCGAAATGCCTCGCCGCACGCCTCGCAGACGAGGTCCTTGTGGCGGCCCATGAGCGCGGGGGCCATCGAGCCGGTCGGGATCACGAACGCCTCGGCCTCGAAGGCCTTGAAGACCAGCGCCAGCGTGAACGCCACCACCACCGACTCGACGGTCTCGCGGCCGTGGCCGCGGGAATCCCGGACCATGTCACCGGTCTGCCGCGCGGCCGATCCCATCGGTCTGCTCCTGCTGATGCGGCGGGCGGGTCGTGGCGGTCGCCGCGCGACGCATGCGGGCGGGCGCGCGGGCCGCACCCGCCTCCCGACGCCACTCTAGCAGCCGCGCGCCGCGCGGTCATCTGCCGAGCAGTTCCTGCACCGTCGCCTCCACGTCGGCCGAGGTGAAGGGCCGACCCAGCCGGCGGGTCGCATCGTCGTCGTCGAAGCGGCGGGCGAGCTTCCCGTCGCGGCCCCACACGTAGACGGCCGGCACGCTGGCCAGGCCGAGCTTCTTGTAGAGGCCGTCGGAATGCTCCTTGCCCAGCATGTTGTCGATGCCAACCGCGCCGACGTCGGTGAGGAACTCCCGTACCCGCGGCAGCGCCTCCTCGGGGGTGCCGATGCCCTCGAAGTCGAACGACAGCGACAGCCAGGCCACGTCGGGATGCCGCCTCGCGAGCGCCACCATGCCGGGGAATTCGCGGACGCACGGTGGGCACGATGTGCTCCAGCAGTCGAGGACCACGACCTTGCCGCGGTGTTTCTTCACGGTCTTCATGAGCGCCCCGTGGTCGACGAGCCGCACTCCGACAGGCGTCGGCCGGCTCGAGCAGCCCCCGGTCGCGGCCCCCGCCGCGATGCTGCACAATGCCGCGACGAGCGCCGCCCGCCGCCCGGCCATGACACGCTTCACCCACATCCGCCACAAGCCTCCCGAGCCGTTGGCCGCGCCCCGCGAGCTCGTCGTCGCCTGTGCGGCGATGCGCAGCCACGTGAACCTGTCGCACATCGTACGCACCTGCGGCTGCTTCGGCATCGCGCGGGTCGTCGCCACCGGGGCCGCCGGCCTGCACGGCAAGATCGCCCGCGACGGAGCCGGCAGCGTGCGCTTGGACGTGCATCGCAGCCTGCCGCCCGTGCTCGAGCGGCTCGCAGCCGAGGGCTACGAGGTCGTGGGGCTCGAGCAGACGACCGGCTCCGAGCGGCTGGAGACCTTCGCGTTCCGGCCCCGCACCGTGCTGGTGGTGGGCAACGAGCGGGCGGGCCTCGAGGCCGACGTGCTTGCACGGCTCGACCGCGTCGCCGAGATCCCGCTGGCGGGCCTGCCGCACAGCCTGAACGCCGCCACGGCGGCGGCGGTCGCGATCTACGAATACTGCCGCCAGCATCCGGGCCGCGCATGACGCTCGTCGTGGGCACCGACGAGGCGGGCTACGGGCCGAACCTCGGGCCGCTGGTCGTGGCCGCGACGGCCTGGCGGGTCGCCGCCGCGCCGGCCGCGGTCGAGGCGGCGCTGGCGGCGGTCGCCGCCGGACTGCCGGCCGCGTCGGGCCGGCCGCTGTGGGCCGACTCGAAGCAGGTGCTCCGCGGCGCGTCCGGCTTCGCCGCCCTGGAGACGGGGGCGCTCGCGGGCCTGGCGATCGCCGGGGGCGAGGTGCCCCGGACCTGGGCCGGGCTCGTCGCGGCGCCGGGAGGCACCGCGGCCGATCCGGAAGCGGAAGCCGCGGCGCGCGCCGCGCGCGGCCTGGCGCTCGAGGTCGACGCCGCCGTGGTGGTGGCGCGCGCCGCGGCGGTCCGCGCCGAACTCGCGCGGCACCGCGCGGTGCTGGAGGCGGTGCGGGTGCGGGTCGTGCCACCGCGCGAGTTCAACGCCCTCCTCGATCGCGGCCTCAACAAATCCGACCTGCTCTCGCAGGCGACCCTCGATCTCGCCGCGGCGCTCACGGCGGCCGCCGGCGAGCCCGTGCGGGTGTGGTGCGACCGCCACGGCGGCCGCCGCCGCTATGCGTCCCTCGTGGCCCGCCACTTCGGGGCCACGCTCGTGCAGCCGGTGGAGGAGACGTCCGTGCGGTCGGCCTACGACCTGCCGGCGGCGGAGTGTCGCGTGGAGTTCTGCGTGGGGGGCGAGAGCCGGCTTCCGGTGGCCCTGGCCAGCATGACCGCCAAGTACGTGCGCGAAGTGGCGATGCGGGCCTTCAATGACCACTGGTCGTCACGCTGCCCGGGCCTCGACCCCACCGCCGGCTACCCGGTCGACGCGGCCCGCTGGCGGCGCGAGGCCGCCGTCGCGGTCGACCGCGCGGGTGTCCCGTGGGACTCGATCTGGCGGCGCGCCTGACGACGCCTTGCGAGGCCGACCGCCGCCACGCACAATTCGCCGCATGCCCACGCTCACCACCCGGCTCTATGTCGCGCGTCATGCCACGGCCGAGGACGCGTCAGCGGACGGCTTCGACCACGCGCGGCGGCTGACGAAGAAGGGCCGCAAGGCCTTCGCCCGGCTCCTGCGCCGGCTCGCCGAGGCGGGCATGGAGGTGGACCTCGTGGCGACGAGCCCCCTCGTCCGCGCCCGGGAGACGGCGGAGATCCTGGCCGCGGAACTCGACGTCCCACGGGTGGAGGTCGTCGACATGCTGGCGCCGGCGGCGGACTGGCAGGCGCTCGTGGAGTGGACCGTGCGGCAGGATGCCGCGCGGGTCGCGTGGGTGGGCCATGCGCCGTGCGTCGGGCGGCTCGTGGCCCTGTCGATCGGGGACGGGTCGGCGGGGATCCGCATGCACAAGGGGGCGGTGGCGGCGATCCGCCTCGACGACGGTCCCGGGCAGCCGGGCGAACTGGACTGGCTGGCCACTCCCGATCTGGTCGGCTGACCGCCGCCGCGGGGCGAGCCTCCACGCTGGCCCGGGTTCGGTCTACAATTTGCGGCGACGCGGGGCGGTCCGGCCGCACCCGACGCCACGCCCTCGTCCCGCGGAGTGCCCATCCGTGTCCGTCTCGACCAGCCCCGTGCGTTCGTGTGCCATCCCTCTCGCCGCCGGGATCGCGGCGGTCGCCCTCGGGTGCGCCCCGGCAGGCGGTCCGGTCGCCGGCCCCGCCGGCAAGGCCGTCGAGAAGATCGAGGTCGTCGCGGTCGAGGAGCCGAAGCCCGACGGCGGCGTGCTCGCTTCCACGGCGGCCGGCGTGCGTCGGGCCGTCGACGACACGAGAACGGCCGCGGCGGCCGCCGACGCGCGGATCGAGGAGGCGGCCCGGTCGATCGATGCCCCGTTGCCCACCGCCCAGCCCGCCCCCGAGCCGGCGACCGTGCCGGCGCCGACCCCGGCTCCGCCGGCGGCAGCGGCGGCCTCGGCCGACACGCCCGCGGCGCGGGTGCGTGAGCAGGTGGCTCTCGGTGATCCCTCGCTGACGGCGGGCGTGCCCGGCACCGGGCCGATCACGCTGCCCCAGATCGAGGCCTGGCTCGCCGACCCGCGAAACTCCGTGGAGCTCGACCCCGTGCTGCCGCTCGGCCTGTCGCAGGGGGCCGGGCAGATCACCGGCCTGGCCACGAACCCGCTCACGCGGGCCAAGATCGAGCTCGGCCGTCAGCTGTATTTCGACCCGCGGCTGTCGGTCGATTCGACCGTCAGCTGCGCCAGCTGCCACGATCCTGCCCAGGGCTACTCCGCGAACACCAAGACGGGCGTGGGCATCAAGGGCCAGCTTGGCGGACGCAACTCGCCGGTGTCGTACAACCGGATCCTCACCGGCCCGCAGTTCTGGGACGGCCGCGTCGACTCGCTCGAGGCCCAGGCGGTGGGCCCGATCCAGAATCCGATCGAGATGGGCTTCTCCCACGAGGGCGTCGTCGAGCGGCTCAAGGGCATCCCGGTCTATGCGCGGCAGTTCCAGACGATCTTCGGCGAGCTCACGATCGACCGCGTGGGGCAGGCGATCGCCGCCTTCGAGCGGGTGCTCGTCACCGGGCCGTCGCCCTACGACTACGAGGCGCAGTGGCGGCCGCTGGCCGACCTCGACGCCGAGGATCTGGCGGACGACCCCGATCTCGCCCGCAAGCACGCCGATGCCAAGGCGGCCATCGAGGCGCATCCCATGTCGGCGGAGGCCAAGCGGGGCCGCGAGATCTTCTTCACCGAGAAGGGCAACTGCACGGCCTGCCACGTGGGCGCCAACCTCGCCGACGAGCAGTACCACAACCTCGGCGTCGGCATGGACAAGGAGAGCCCGGACCTGGGCCGGTTCGCCGTCACGAAGGACGAGAAGGACACGGGCGCCTTCAAGACGCCGACGATCCGCAACGTGGCCCTCACGGCGCCGTACATGCACGACGGCTCCGTGGCCACGCTCGAGGAGGTGGTCGAGTGGTACGCCAAGGGCGGCCACCCCAACCCGCACCTGAGCGACAAGATCAAGCCGCTCGCGCTGTCGGCCCAGGACAAGGCCGATCTCGTGGCCTTCATGGTCGCCTGCACCGGCCCGACGCCGCCGGTGGAGGCCGGGCGGCTGCCCGCCGATGCGGAGTGACCTGCTGCCGCTCGCCGCGGCGGTGCGACCGCTGTTTGCGGGCGTCGACCTGGGCGGCACGAACATCAAGAGCGCCCTGGTCGACGACCTGGGGCGGCTGGTGGCGTTTCGCACGGAGCCGACGCACGTCGCCCGAGGACCCGAGGACGCCGCCGCCCGGATGGGCGCGAGCGTGGCGGCGCTGGCCGCCGTCAGGCCCACGTCGGCGGCCGACGTGGCCCGCGTGGGCCTGGGGTCCCCGGGCCCGCTCGACATCCCCGCCGGCACGATCGTGCGCGCGGGCAACCTCCGCGGCTGGGACGGCTTTCCGCTCCGCGACCGCGTCAGCGCCCACTGCAGCCGGCCGGTGACCTTCGCCAACGACGCCAACGCCGCCGCCTACGGGGAGTTCTGGGTCGGCTCGGCCCGCGGCCTCGGCAGCATCGTGATGCTCACGCTGGGCACCGGCGTCGGCGGCGGCATCATCATCGGCGACGTCAACGTCGAGGGGGAGCACAGCCACGGCTCGGAGTGCGGCCACATGCTCGTCGACCCGGCGCCGGACGCCCGCGACTGCCCCTGCGGCCAGCGGGGCCACCTCGAGGCCTACGCGAGCGCCACGTCGCTGGGGGCCAGGGCCCGCGAGCGGCACGCGGCGGGCGCGACCGGGCCGCTGGCCGCCGCGGTGGCGGCGGGCGAGACGCTCTCGACGGTGCTGCTCGGCCGGCTGGCGGCGGCGGGGGACGAGACGTCGCGCGGGGTGCTGCTGGAGGCCGCCCGCTGGCTGGGCATCTGCGTCGTGTCGCTCCTGCACGCCGTCGATCCAGCGGTCGTGGTGATCGGCGGGGCGATGACCTTCGGCGGCGAGGCCGATCCCGCCGGGAAGCTGTTCATCGAGCGGATCCGGGCCGAGGTTCGCGGCCGGGCCTTCCCGCTGCTCGCCGAGCGCACGCCGATCCGCTACGCCACGCTCGGCGGCGACGCCGGCTCGATCGGTGCCGCGGGCCTCGCCCGCCTCGACCACCGGCGCGGGTAGGATTGCCGCATGCCCATCGACTGCGGCCGCATCCGCAACTTCTCGATCATCGCCCACATCGACCACGGCAAGAGCACGCTGGCCGACCGGCTCCTGGAGCGCACCGGCACCGTCGAGAAGCGGCAGCTCAAGGAGCAGATGCTCGACGACATGGAGCTCGAGCGGCAGCGGGGCATCACCATCAAGGCCCGCGCCGTGCGCATGGAGTATCGCCATCACGGCGAGCTCTACGAGCTCAACCTCATCGACACCCCCGGCCACGTCGACTTCCACTACGAGGTCTCCCGCAGCCTCGCCTGCTGCGAGGGGGCGGTGCTGCTGGTCGACGCCTTCCAGGGAGTCGAGGCGCAGACGGTGGCCAACGCCTACGCGGCCCTGGGCCAGAACCTGGCGATCGTGCCGGTGATCAACAAGGTGGACCTCGTGCACGCCCGGGTCGACGAGGTGCTCCAGGAGATGGAGCAGAGCCTCGCCATCGACCCGTCCGAGGTGATCAAGGCCAGCGCCAAGACCGGCATCGGCATCGACGACCTGCTCGCGGCGATCGTGGAGCGGATCCCGCCGCCGCAGGGCGATCCGGCCGCGACGCTCAAGGCGATGATCTTCGACAGCCACTACGACAGCTACCGCGGGGCGATCACCTACGTGCGGCTCGTCGACGGCACGATCAAGAAGGGGCAGAAGATCCGCTTCCTCCGCACCGGCGCCACCCACGACGTGCTGGAGCTCGGCCAGTTCGTGCCCCAGCGCCGGGCCTGCGACGAGCTCGTGGCGGGACAGGTGGGCTACCTCGTCTGCAACATCAAGGACGTGAAGCAGGTCCACATCG
Organism: Planctomycetaceae bacterium; assembly: GCA_046095145.1. GTDB lineage: Bacteria > Planctomycetota > Planctomycetia > Pirellulales > UBA1268 > QWPN01. Next base: position 1,475 of record JBJTIV010000423.1, on the reverse strand, counting down.
GCGACACCGTGACGATCCCCGGCGACCACGCGGCGGCGCCGTTGCCGGGCTACAAGCCGCCGCAGCGGATGGTCTATTGCGGGCTCTATCCCAGCGAGGGGGAGAACTTCGAGGAGCTCCGCGACGCGCTGGAGAAGCTGGCCATCAACGACCCGTCGTTCGAGTACCAGCCCGAGAGCTCGGAGGCCCTCGGCTTCGGCTTCCGCTGCGGGTTCCTCGGCCTGCTCCACATGGAGATCATCCAGCAGCGGCTCGAGCAGGAGGCCGACCTCGACCTCGTGCAGACCGCGCCCAACGTGACCTACCAGATCCTGAAGTCCGACGGCGAGACGATCGAGATCACGAACCCCCAGGACGTGCCCGACTCCGGGCAGATCGAGGAGTTCCGCCAGCCGATCGTGCGGACGAACCTGCTCGTGCCGGTGGAGTACATCGGCCCGATCATGCAGCTGTGCACCGACCGGCGCGGCACGTATCTCAAGACCGAGTACCTGTCGCCCACCCGGGCCATGCTGTCCTTCGACCTGCCGCTGGCCGAGGTGATCTACGACCTCCACGACAAGCTCAAGAGCGTGACCCGGGGCTACGGCACGATGGACTACGAGCTGGTCGGCTACTTCCCCGCCGATCTCGTGCGGCTCGACATCCTGGTGGGCGGCAAGAAGGTCGACGCCCTGTCGATCATCTGCGACCGCCGCGACTCCGACCGCCGCGGCCGGGCAATCGTCAAGAAGCTCCGCGGCGAGATCGACCGCCACATGTTCGAGATCGCCCTGCAGGCCGCGATCGGCACGAAGGTGATCGCCCGCGAGACGATCTCCGCGATGCGGAAGAACGTCACCGCCAAGTGCTACGGCGGCGACATCTCCCGCAAGAAGAAGCTGTGGGCGAAGCAGAAGGAGGGCAAGAAGCGGATGAAGAGCATCGGCAGCGTCGACATCCCGCAGAAGGCCTTCATGGCCGTGCTCGACACGGGCACCGAGCGGCAGTAGCCGCGTGGCGTCTGGTCCGCCCGGGCCGCCGTCACTGGTTGGCGAACCGCGGGATCAGGTTGAGGTCGAGGAACAGCACGAACAGCATCATCGACAACAAGAGCGCGAGGCCCATGTAGCTCAACGCCACCACCACCCGCTCGCTCGGCGGCCGGCGGAACAGGAGTTCGTAGAGCAGGAACACCATGTGCCCGCCGTCCAGCACCGGGACGGGCAGGAAGTTCACCACCGCCAGGTTCGCGCTGAGCATGGCGAGGAACAGGAGCAGGCGGCCGAAGCCCTTCTTGGCCTCGCGGCCGGCCTGCTTGGCGATCTCGATCGGGCCGCCGACGAGCCGCGGGTTGATGTCGCGGCGGAAGATCTTGCCCAGGAATCCGTAGATCAGCCGCAGGTCGGAGCCGGTCTGCCGCACGCCCATCTGCAGGGCATTGCCGACGGAGGTGGCGCGCACCTCGCGGGTCAGCGGCTCGAACCGCAGCCCGC
>JBJTIV010000422.1:0-4403 GCA_046095145.1 Planctomycetaceae bacterium | reverse complement strand
ACGCCGCCGCGCCACGCCAGGCCCGCCGCCGACCAGATGCCCGAACCCCCCGGCAGCGAATCGATGCCGGTCCAGGTCAGCGCCGCGGGCACGCCGGCGGTCGGCGCCACGCCGAACCGCTGCTGGGCCATGGTCACGTCGGCGTCGGTCACGGCGCCATCGACGTCGAGGTCGTACGTCCACGCCGGATCGGCCGAGAGCGGCAGGCCCACGTTGACCCGCAGGAGCGCGAGGTCGGTCTCGTTCAGCACGGCGTCGTTTTGGAAGTTCACCCGCCGGAACTTCACGGTGCCGAGTTCCGTCAGCGCGGCGGCCGCCGCGCTTCCGGAGGCGGAGAGCACCGTTTCGAGCTGCAGCATGTCCCGCGTGTCCACGTTGCCGTCGCCGGTGACGTCGGCCGCCGGATTGAACTCCCCGTTCTTCGAGTTGTGGATCCGCTCGAACCCGAACCCGGCGTCGGACATGTCGCCGGCCGTCCAGACACCGTCGTGATTGAGGTCGCCGAAGCCCGCGCCACGGCCGCTCGCGGGCCTCCGCCCCGTGAACCGCCGCACGCTCCGGGTGCCGGTGATCTCGCGGGTGACCACGACGTAGCTGTTGTTGCCGTTGGGCACGCCGAAGAAGCCGGTCTTGAAGATGTCGGCGTCGAGCCGGTCGGTCCGGCCCTGGCCGGCGTCGGCCCAGGAGAGAACCGTCGCATCGCTGACGGTGGCCGCCACGTTCTGGAAGATGTTCACCGTGTCGGCGGTGCCGTCGAGCGACTTGATCCACACGTCGTTGTTGCCCACGCCGCCGGAAAACGGCTGGAACCGGTCGAAGCCCGACTCCGGCGCGAGCCGGTCGACGTAGAGCACCTGCTTGAAGTCGGAGTACGCCGCCGGACCGCCGGCGCCACCGGTGGCGGCGTTGCGGTGGCGAAACGCCCGGACGGTGAGGAAGTTCATCCCCTCCGGAAGCTGGCTGGCGTCGATCGCCTGCTCGTAGAGGCCGTTGCCGCTGGCCGCCGAGAATCCCGGCAGCGACGTGGTGGTGAAGTTCTCGAAGCCGTACCTCACGTCGCCGGGCGTGACCACGTCGACAGCGCCGTTGCCGTTCAGGTCGAGTCCCTCGTTGATCCGCACCATCGCCTGGTCGCCGTCGGCGCTGCGGTCGCGGTAGCCGCCCGGCAGCGTGACCGCCTGGGTCGCGAGCCGGACGGTGAAGGAATCACCGTTGATGACCCGCATGCTGGCCAGCCGCGCCTGGGCGTTGGCGATCATGATCGTCCGTGTCTGATCCGTGGTCTCGCCGCCGACGAACTCCGGCGGATCGTCGCCCGCGATCAGCGGCCCGGCCCCCGTGCCCGAAAACTCGAGTCCCGCCGCGGACCGCGGCGTGGGCAGGCCGTAGACGAGGTAGCCCTGGTCGCGGCCGTCGTTCCGCAGGAAGCGGGCGTTGACGAACCGGCTGCCGGTGGTGCCCACCACCTCGAGCACCTCCGGGATCGCACTCGATCCGCTGCGCAGATTGGCCGCAGCGGCGTTGCCGGTGAGCTCCACCAGCCGCGTGCCCAGCGAGAAGTCGACCGCCAGCGACCGGGCGTCGAACCCGGCGTCGTTGCGGTTGCTGAGCATCACGAGTGCCGACCGGCTCCGCTCGAAGGCGTAGTTCTCCTTCTCCAGAAGCCGCTCGCGGTAGTCGCCCCGGCCGTAGCGGTTGCGGAGGTCGACGAGCGTGGTGATCGTGCCGGCGAAGTTGCCCAGCGCATCGCCGCGGCCGGGCTTGGGAAAGGCCCGGAGCGGGTCGTAGTGCTCGTAGGCGTTGTAGTAGACGACCGCGTTGCCCGGCCGCATCAGCGAGAACGCATAGGCCACGTTCATCATGTCGGGGCCGAAGTCGTCGTGGCTCTGCACGAACACCACGCCGGCCGAGCCGTTCACGAGCCCGTCGTCGTAGACGTCGAGCCCGGCGTTCACCATGTTGCGGAAGTCGTTGGCGATGCCGTTGTTGGAGAGGTTGTTCTTGACCGGCCAGAACTGCGCGAAGTCGAGCGCATCGCGGTTGCCGCCGATCTGGTTGGCCGGCACGGAAGCGATGTCCTTCCGCACGAACTGCGACATGAGGTTGGCCCGGTCGGTCGAGGCGCTCTCGCTGATGCTGAACACCTCCCGCGGGGCGCCGTTGAGGAGCGTGCGGCGACTGGCGCGATACACCGCCTCGTCGAAATAGCCGTAGACCCACGGCTCGAAGTGACGGGCCGCGTCGAGCCGGAAGCCGTCCACCCCCACGTCGTTCACGAGCCAGCGGGCATTCCGCATCAGCAAACCGGTGGCATTCTCCAGCGTGGGGTCGCCGGCGGCGGGATTCGCGAGATTGAAATCGTAGATCGTGACGTTTTGGCCCGTGAGCGGGTTGAAGCGCGTGATGCCCGGCTGGTTGCGGTCGGGATAAAACCTCGCGTTGGCGGGATCGGCGCGGTTCCAGATCGTGCCGGCCGGAATGTTCCTGGAGTCGGCGGCGTCGACGGGCGTGCGGATATATTGAAAATTGGTCTCGTGCTTGATGTCGATGAGGCCGGCCAGACGGCCGTTCAAGTCGCCGGTCTCGGTCTTGCCGTGGAAATCACCGTCCGGCGCCCCGGTCAGATTCATCACGAATCCGGGGTAGCCACCCTGGGACACGAACCCGGAGCGGTCACGATCGCTGAAGCCGTTGTGGTTCCACACCAGGTCCACGAGGATGCTGCCCGACGATCGGTGCATGACGTCGACGAACCGCCTCAGGCCGGCCTCCGAGCCGTAGAGCGTCTGGTTGCCGGCCGAGCCCAGGTCGAAGCGGTCGAAGACGTCGTAGCCCGCCGACTGATTGCCGGAATCGGCCCGGCCCGTGGGCGGGACCCAGGTGGAGCCGTAGCCGGCCAGGAAGAAATCGGCGACCCGCTTGGCCTGCGTGTCGTAGCTGGAGTCGAACCACTGCAGGATCGCGGGGGCCGACTCGTTCGCGACGGCGGCCGGGCAGACGCAGAGCAGGAGGGCCGCGGCGAATGCCACGGACCGCGGGAACAGACCGGTCGCCGGGGTCGCGGTTGTCGCCATGCTGCAGACCTTCTCGGTTCCTCGGATACGCCGGCGGGCGTGGCTCGGTTCAGCGACTTTCCCGACGATACCACCCAACCCGCGGAAACTAGAGAAATCCTCGACCAGCGGCAAGTTGACGGTCGAAGGGCTCCCGGGACCAAGGCGGTCGCAGCGACATCCCACCCCGCGGCTCCCGGACGCGCGGGAACGCCGAGTCTCCGGAGCCGATTGCGGGACGCTGGAAAACGGGCGGCCACAAAACGGGCGGCCCCAAAAACGGGCGCCCCCTTGGAAATCTAGACCGGCCGCCGGTTCGGACGAGGGATGGCCTGAGGGGCAGGGCGGGGGTTCCGCACGACGGCCGTGCTCGCCCGCTCGACCCTCCCCCATCTCCTTTTCAGTCGCGGCAGTTCAGCACGAAACTCATCAGGATCCGGGAGCCCGGATCCAGCACGACCACCCAGTCGAAGCTGACCGGATAGGGCCCGTCGGTCAAACCCGTTCCGGTGGCCACGTCGACGGCCCGCTGCGTGAAATAGGCCCGCACGGCGGCGGCCGCGGCGGGCTGCTCGGAGGGCTCGTCGATCGCGCCGAGCAGGTCGAAGCGTCGCGTCCGGCGGGCGATCCGCATGCGGCCTCGGGCGGCATCCGCGATGAGACGGCGATGGTCGCCGGGCACGAGCGGCAGGAGTTCGGCCCGCGAACCGGGCAGCCGCTCGAGAGCGCAGTTCGTGCCGAGCGCGGCGGCGACGCCGATGTCGGCCTGCACGAGCGCGTTGACGGCTTCGACCACGTCGGGCACCGCGGCGGCCGGCGAGTGTCGGCCGGCCGCAACGCGTTCCGCCCGCACGGGCCTTGCCAGGGCACCCGCCAGCCCCACGCACACGACGACGCCGAGGCACGAGACGAACCGAAAACGGCACATGGTTCCACTCTATCTTTCTTCGTGTCCGGGGCTCGGGTCGGGCTCGGGTCGGGCTCGGGTCGCCAGGAGGCCTTCACCGGCCCTCCACATCCTCGAGACGAGAACCACGGGCACCGGGGGAAAAACCCGGCGCGCGACGCCGAACGCAGGCGGACTATCCACGTTCGGACAAAACGCGACGAGCCGCCGCCGTCGGGGCCTTCGGACACCGCCGCCCCCTGCGACCGGAGGCTTGTGTTCACCGCGCAGGTCAAGACAATGCGCAGCGATCGGTGTGGTTCGGCGGCACTCATTCACGTCCACGGCAGTCGATCCACGCACCTCGCTCGCGCCCCTGGAAGCATCAGACATGCACCGCTTTTCGTCCCTCGCTCCGCTCATGCTGGCCGCCGTGGTCGCGCACGCGGCCCCCGCCCGCGCCC
>JBJTIV010000421.1:0-3664 GCA_046095145.1 Planctomycetaceae bacterium | reverse complement strand
TCTTGAGCCCCGCGAGCGTGCGGGTGTTGGCGACGTCCTTGGCTTCGAGGCCGGCGCGACCCCGGCCACCACGCCGGCGTTAGCCGGCTGACCCCTCGCACCGCGGACGACCCAATCGATTCCCGATCATGCGTTGACCAGGGAATCCGCGAGGTGTTGCCCGTGCCGTCGAGCCGGCGTAGGTGGCCAGCGCAGCCCGGAGGGCGAAAGCGCAGACACCTTCGAGCGAGCGCAGGGCAGGATGCCCGCAGCGAACGTCCGGGCGAGACGGCACGGGCAACACCGGCCCAGCGAACGTCCGGCGAGAGGGCACGGGCAGCCCCGGCCCAACCGAGTCACCGCATCGCGTGACCGACCGTCGGTAGTTCGACGTCGCCCGCGGCGCTTACTTCCGCTTCGGGTCGAGCAGGCCCTGCCCCTCGATCCATGACCGCATCGACCGCCCCTGGTTGAGCAGCGTGAGCAGCGTCTTCCAGCGGTCCTCGCCGACGACGGCCCGGAGCGGCTTGTGGTCGGCCTCGGCCAACACCATGAACACGAGCATCTGCTCGGCCTGCTCGTTGCGCTGCCGGGCCGGGCCGTCGAGCCGGAGCGGCGGCTCCTGCTCGAGGAGCAGTCGCTCGAGCGCCGCATGCTGCTCCTGCGTGAGCGCCAGGGTGTCGTCGAGCCGGAGCATGGCCGTGGCCACGAGCGACTTCCAGTGGAACGACCGCCGGGCCGCCAGTTCCGCGGCGAACGCCGCCTGCTGCCGGTCGTCGAGCACCGTGGCCAGCGACTCGGCGAACAGCGAGTGCTCGTCGAACAGCGTCATGAGCCGGCGGCGGCAGCGCTGCGCGTCGTGCTGGAACCGGCTCCACGTCTGCTGGCCTTCGCGCTCGCGCATGTTCACCGTCACCCCGACGTAACTGCGGCGGACCTCCTCGATCTCGAGGACGCAGCGGCGGATGTCGGCCTCCAGCGCCAGCGCGAGCCGGCGGCGCTGGTCGGCCGAGAGGCCGCAGGCCCGCTCCAGCCGCTCGAGCCGCGCCCGGCCCAGGGCCCGCACGCGGGCCAGCGCCGGCGACCCGGCCTCGGCGTCGCCCGCGAACCGCGGCCCACCGAGCGGCAACGGGCCGCCGTTGTGCCGGATCACCCAGCCGGCCCCCGTCTGCTCGAAGACGTTGGAGTCGAAGTTCGCCTCCAGGTCGACGAGGTTGCCGTCCTGCTCGCCCTGCCGCTCTCCCACCGCCCCCTCGGCGCGGACGCCGTCGTCCTCGCCGCGGGCCGCCACCGCCGCCAGTGAGACGGCGGCCGCGGCGGTCAGCAGCAGGCCGGCCGTCGGGAGCCGCCCCGGGAGGCTGAACCTGCTCATGGCCGCCACCACGCGTCGATCCTCTGGGGGCTCTGCTGGAGCGTGTTGAGGTCGGACCAGTCGATGCCGCCGCGCGGCACGGCCTCCGAGCCCGCCGCCTGGCTCCAGGCCTGCCACTGCGTCCTCTGCACCTCGTCGAGATGGGGCACGATCCACGCGGCCGCGAAGTCCGGGGCGGGGGGCCGGTCGTTGATCATCACGCCGTCGTGGTTCTCGAGTTCCCGGATCCAGTCGGCCTCCCAGTGGGTGCGCAGGTCCGCGAGGACGTCATCTCGCTGCGCCGTGGTGAGGCCGAGCTGCTGGTCGAGCTTGGCCACGATGCGCAGCCGCGCCGTCTCCGCCCGCCGCTCGAGCCGCTCGCGCGACTCCGTCTGGTAGGCCGCGAATTCCTCCCGCGAGGCCAGCGGCTCGAGCGCCGCGGCCACCTTCTCGTGGAGCACCAGCCGCACGTCGAGGGGCGCGGCGTGGCCCTGCCCCTCGACCTGCCGCCGCGCCACCCGCTCGGCCAGTTCCCGCACGGCCTGTCGCGCCGCGGCCAGGACCTCCTGGCGGGCCTCGGCGGGCAGGCTCGCGCAGGCATGGCGCACCAGCGCGAGTTCCACCCGCAGCAGGGGCTGGAGGAGCTGCTCGAACTGCTGGGCCTGCTGGCGGACGAACTGGCGGTGCTGCGCGGCCGCGACGGCCTCGCGGTTGCGATCGGCCAGCCGTCGCTTGATGTCGTCGAGCAACGCCCGGTCGGGCGCCGCCTCGAACAGGCCCCGCAGCATGGTCTCGAGGAGCAGGGGCGCCGGGGGCAACGGCTCGAGCTTCTCCGGCTCGGCGTGCGTGTCCGGCGCCGGCGGCCCGTCGGCGGCGGCCGGTCCGCACACCCCGGCCCAGACGGCGAGCACGCCGCCGCAGCACGCCAGTCCGGCGCCGAAACGTGGCGAGAGCCTCATGGTGCCTGCCGCCTCAGCGTTCGTAGATCGGCTTGAACTTGAAGTTCACGGCCAGTGCGAGCAGCGCCAGCGACGTGTCCACCGTGCCGCCGAAGCCGCCGCCCCGATTGGCGAAGCCGGCGAAGCTGCCGTCCTTGCTCTGCAGCGCCTTCAGTTCGCGCACCAGGCCGAGGTTCCATTTCTCCCAGGCCTCCACGTCGCCCTGAAAGAGCGCCTGCGAGCGATAGTAGCGGGTATAGGTGGGGTAGCCCTCCATGGCGGGTTGGCCGTCGCGGCTGCGGCCCTTGAGGTAGGCGAGGGCCCGCTTGAACTCGGGTGTGTCCTTCTGCCTGGCGATCGAGAGCACGAGCACCGCGATGCTCGTCACGGCGTCGCTGCCGCCGCCCGGGCTGCCGGAGTAGCCCACCTGGCCGTTCGGGCCGGTCATCGTCCGGAAATACCTGCAGGCCCGCGCGATCGAGTCGTCGGGCACTTCGATCCCGGCGTTGCGGGCGGCCAGCAGGCCCATCAGCACGGCGCCGCTCACGGAGGTGTCGGCGTCCTTGGCGTCGGGGGAGTACCGCCAGGCGCCCAGGGGATTCTGCTTGCCGCTGGTGACGGCGCAGCGGACGGCGAGCTCCAGGGCCTGCCCGATCGTGCGCCGGCGGGCGCGTTGGGAGGCGTCGCCCTCGGCGCCCCACAGGCCGCGGTCGTCGACCGCGCCGTAGCTCTCGGCGAGCGCCAGCATGCCGAAGCCGTGCTGGTACATGCTGTCGTGGCCGGTGTTGCCGCCGAGGAAGCCGGTGTCCGGATCCTGGGCGGCGATCATGGTGCGCAGGGCCCTGCGGATCGGCTCGCGGTACGGCCCGAAGTTCGGATCCTCGCCCGACGCCAGGAGCACCATCACGGCCATGCCCGTGACGCCTGGCCCCGCCTGGCCGTCCTTCCAGCCGCCGGAGGCGTCCTGGGTCTTGAGCAGGTAGCGGACGCCGGCGTCGTACATCTCCCGGACGTCGCGCGGCACCGGATCACCGAACTTCACGATCGGTCCCTGCGCGGCGGCCGCGCCGCACGCGGCGACGCACGCAAGCGCTCCGGCGACCGACGATGCCGATGCCTTCATCGCCGCTCCTTTTCGAAGCGGTTGAAGTAGGCGTCGAGCCCGGCGCGAAACTCCTCGGGCAACACGCGGCCCGACGTGCCGGTCGCCTGGTCGCGCTCGCCGCCGTCGCCGGCGCCGCGGACGCGGTTGCCCGCCCCCATGAGGGCCAGCGCCGACCGCGACGTCGTGCCGGTCGCGCCGCCGCGCAGGGACCGATCGTGAAGTTCGGTGATCCGGTGCCGCGCGACGTCCGGGAGATGTACGACGCCGGCGTCCGCTACCTGCTCAAGACCC
>JBJTIV010000420.1:0-5429 GCA_046095145.1 Planctomycetaceae bacterium | reverse complement strand
GTCGATCCCCATCGAATCGCGAGAGCCGGAACCAACGGCTCCAGTCAACGCGACGACCCGGAAGACGCCGTTCGCGAGGTTGCTCATGCCGCTGACGGCGGTTCCCGAGTAGGTGACCGTGGTCGTGCCCCACGTGCCGGGATCGGACCACGTGCCGAGCGTGGTAAACGACGTGGGGGCTGTTCCCGATCCGAATTGAATCGACCAGGTGGTCGACCGATCCTGAACGCTGAGGAGCATCAGGTCGAGCGAGACGGAATCAACAGTCTGGCCGCTCGTGCTGAAGGCGTAATTGAACGCGGCACCGGGATCACCAAAACTACTGGTTTGGCGAATACCGAGTGCACGATCCGGCGAACTCGATTGCTCTGCGGACGTCGCTGCCGAGGTGAGACCGGCGGTGGAGGCGTAATTGGTGAACTGTCCGGTCGAAGTGCTCCACGAGATTGCGGAGCCGGAGAATACTTGCGATGTGCCCAGGGACGAGGCGTTGGCACCGGTTCTCGTCGTCCAGCCGGCGGGAAGCCCGCTGGCGAGACCATTAAAATCTTGCGAATAGAAGGCCGACGTACCCGACCAGATCGTGATTGGATTGGCCACGGTCTGGCCTGCCGCGGCCATGTACCCACCGCCGGGCAGCGAGATCGTGCCCGACGTACCGAGCGGGACAGAGAGCGTGCCTCCGGTGATGTAATAGGTCGAGGCCGTGAGCGTGCCGGGACCGGAGAGCGTGCCGCCGGACTGGGTGTACGAGCCGACAGTCTCGTTGCCCCCGAGCGTGAGGCCGCCGGAGGTCATGGTCACAGCCGTCGAGGCCGACAGCCGGCCACCGGAGGCGAGGTCCAGCGTGCCGCCGCCGATCGTGATCGTCGCTGCGCCCAACGTGCCGGCGATGGTGGTGTTGCCGCTGTTCGCCGTGAGAGCGCCGCCGCCGAGGTTCGCGTTCACCGAGCCGCCGGTGAGCGCGTAGGTCACCGCACTGAGCGTGCCCGAGCCCCCGAGCGTGCCCCCGGACTGGGAGTAGGTGCTGACCGTGTCATTGCCGCCGAGCGTGAGACCGCCGGCGGAAAGCGTGACGGCTGCGTTGTTGGCGAGGCGATCGGCGGCTCCCGTGGTGAGCGTGCCGCCGGAGACGTTCACGGTCGCCGCGGCGGACGAGCCTGAGAGCGTGGTGGCGCCGCTGGCCGCGGTGAGCGTTCCACCGCCCAGGTTTGCAGCGACCGTGCCGCCGTTGAGGGCATACGTGGCGGCGGTGAGCGTACCGGAGCCGCCAAGGGCGCCCCCGGAGATCGTGAAGGAGCCGACGGTGTCGTTGTTGGCACCGATGCCCAGCGAGCCGGAGGACACGGTGACGGCCGCCGTATCGATGAGCCGGTTGGCGGCACCAAGCGTCAGGGAGCCGCCGGAGACGTTCACCGTCGCGGCGGCTGAACTGCCGGAGAGCGTCGCGGAACCGCTGGCCGCGGTGAGCGTGCCGGCGCCCAAGTTGGCGGCCACGGTGCCGCCATTGAGGTCGTACGTGGCGGCGGTGAGCGTGCCGGAGCCGCCGAGCACGCCGCCGGTGATCGCGAACGAGCCGACGGTGTCGGCGAACGCGCCGATGCCGAGCGACCCCGACGAGATCGTCACGGCTGATCCATCGGCGAGACGGTCGGCCGACCCGAGCGCGACGGTGCCGCCGGCGACCGTCAGACTTCCGGCGAGCGTGCCATTCAGCGAGGTGGATCCCGACGAGGCCGTGGCCGTGCCCGCACCCAGGTTGGCCGCCACCGTGCCGCCATCGAGGGAGTAGGTGGCGGCGGTGAGCGTGTTGCCGGATCCCGTGACGGAGCCCCCGGTCATCGCAAAGGATCCGACCGTGTCGTTGCCGCCCAGGGCAAGCGCGGCACCGGAGGCGATCGAAATTGCCGACGCGTTCGGCAGGACGTCGGCGGCCGACGTGGAGAGCGTGCCGGCGCTCACGACCGTGGCGCCCGAGTAGGTGTTGGTGCCACCGAGCGTGAAGGTGCCGGCACCCTGCTTGATGATGCCGCCCGAGCCCGAGATCACGCCCGAGAACGTCGTGCTCGACCCGTTGCCGCCGGCCGTGAGCGTATTGCCGCCGAGCGCGACCGAACCCGCCCCGGCCAGCGAGCCGATCGTCTCGTTGCCGCCGAGGCCGAGGGAGGCCCCCGAGGAGACGGTCACAGAGGCCGTGTCGGCGAGCAATTCCGATCCACCGGTGGTCAGGCCGCCGGCGCTCACCGTCACGCTCGTCGTGGCGACGGCTCCGGTGAGCGTGGCCGTGCCCGAGCCGGCCTTCGTGAGGCTGCCAGCGCCGTTGACGACGCCGAGCGAGGCAGCGCCGCTGCCGGTGATGGTGAGGGCAGAGCCGGCGTTGTCGAGCGTGCCGGAGAAGGCGAGGGTGCCCGAGTTGGACGTCAGCGTGGTCGCGGCGGTCAGCGTGATGCCGTTTTGGATCGTCTGTGTGGCGACGGAGTCGGTCGTGATCCCGCCGTTGCCGAGCGTGAACGCACTGCCGGCGAGCGTGTAGCCGCCCGCCGTGCTGGAAAACGTGAGGCTCGTCACGCTCGTGAGTTCGTTGGGCCCGCTGCCGGACACGAGATCGTTCGTGGCCGTGCCTCCGGGGCCATCGAACGTGATCTGTGCGTTGCCCTCGGGGCTGTCGGCGGGACTCCAGTTGGACGTGTCGCTCCAGGCGCCGGTGCCGCCGATGTAGGAATACGAGGATGGCGGCGTGTGGGTGTAGACGAGGTCGATGCTCGTGCCGGTCGAGGCGAGGGTGAAGAAGCCCACCGCCGGGTCGAAGCCGGAGAAGCCACCCGTGCCGTTGGTGGCGGAGGTGTTGATCGAGTACCAGTCGCCGGTGGCGCCCGTGACGCTCGAGAACGTGCCGATCGTGTAGGTGCCGCTGGTCGTGAACGAGAACGACTGGGCTGCACCGCTCACGTCGGGGTTGATCGACGACAGCGACCAGAGGTTGACGTTGAAGCGGCTCGTCGAATCCGACGTGATCGTGAGTGCGCCTCCGGCGACGAGGTCCCAGCCGGTGCCGGCGGTCGTCGTGGCGTTGAGCAGTTGCCAGTTGTAGTTGCCGCCGCCGGCCCAGGTGATGTCGCCGGTGGTCAAGACGCCCGGGCTGGATCCCGGGGCGAGCGTGGCGCCGGTGGTGACCGTGACGGCGCCCACCGTGCCCGTGCCGGCGAGCGCGGCGCCGCTCGACACGGAGATCGACCCGCCGAGATTGCCTGTGACGGCCAGCGTGCCGGCCGAGACGGTCGTCGTGCCGGCGAAGCCGCTGCTGGTGCCCGAGAGCGTGAGGGTGCCCCCGCCGAGTTTCGTGATGGTGCCGTTGCCGGAGATCGCGTCGGCGTAGGCCAGCGCATTGGAGCGGTTGAAGATCAGGCCCGCGTTGTTCGTGATGGCGCCGCCGAGCGACCCCGACGTGCTGCCGTCGCCGATCCGCAGGGCACCGGCGGAGATCGTGGAGCCGCCGGAGTGGGTGTTGGCGCCGGTGAGCGTCACGGTGCCCGTGCCGAGGTGCGTGAGGCTGCCGGAGCCCGACATGTTGCCGGCGTACGTGCCGTCGGACGCCTGGTCGAACGTGACGGCGGCGTTGTTGGTGATCGCGCCCTGGAGGCTCGAGGTGGTGCCGACGAGCGAACCGGCGGAGACCGTGGAACCGCCGGAGTCGGGGTTGGTGCCGGAGAGCGTGACCGTGCCGGTGCCGAGCTTTGTGAGAGACGAGGCGCCGCTGATGGCGCCCGAGTAGGTGCCGCTGGACGCCTGGTCGAAGGCGAGCGTCGCGCCGCTCGACCCGGAGACGTTGCCCACGATGCTCGTCGTGGTGCCTAAGAGTGAGCCGCTGGCGAGCGTGATGCCGCCGGTGAGCGTGTAGGCGCCGCCCAGGACGAGCGTGCCGGCGCCGGCCTTCGTCATGCCAGCCGACCCGGCGAGGATGGAGTTGATCGTGCCCGTCACGCTCGAATTGACGGTGATCGTGTTGGAGCCCGACGTCGCGCCGGTGAGCGAGATTGTGCCGCCGGTGAAGAGGTAGCCGCTCGTGGAGAGTTGCATGCCGGCCGCGGCCGACACGGTGTCGCTGACCGTGACGGTGCCGGCGGTGTTGCCAAAGATTAGGGTGCCGCTTGTGGCTTGGGTGAGCGTGCCCTGGGTGCCAGCGGAGGATGCCCAGTTTGTGCCCGCAGACGTCCACGTGCCGTCGCCGCCACCACCCGCACCGGGGGCCCAGTAGTTGCCTAAAGCCGCTTGGAGAGTTGCATTGAGCGTGAAATTATCGACCGCCAATCCTTGGGCGTTCGTTGAACCGGCGCTTCCGGTGTAGACCCATCTGAAGTAGTAACTAGAGTTGTTCGCGATTGACAGAGAACCGATGGACACCGTCTCCGCGTTGGCAGTCGGCGGATTCACCGCGTTGGTGTTGGCGTCCGCTGCATACGACTGGTCACCAGTCGTCTGGGCCGTCCATGAGGAGCCGTCGGTCGATGAGAAGAATGTCCAGTCGAAGGCTCGCGTGCCATTGCGATACTTCTCGTAGTCCCATTCCAGGCTCAGATTGGTGATGACGCTCCCAGTGGTGTTGGTGAACCCGAACAGGACCGACCTGGGGCTCGTGTAACCACTTGACGAAAGAAAGCCGATTGCCTTGTCGGTCCCCGTCGCGAGTGTTCCGCTTACCCACAGGTACGCGCCGCCGGTTGAGGCAGCAACGGATGAGCCTGCCCCCACCGTCGTCGTTCCGGTGTTAGACGACGTCGCCCAGCCGGCGGTGCCGCTCGCACCGAACTGCCAGCCCTGTGGCAAGGCGTTCGTGGTGGATGTCTGCGTCATCCCGTTGAAGTTTTGCGAATACGAGGTGCCGGACAGCGTGGCCGCCGTCGTTGCTTGGGCAAGGGACTCCGTGGCGAAAACAATGCACCAAGCCCCCGAGGCCAAGACCAAAAGTTTGACCCGTTGACCGAGTATCGCCTTCACGCCACACCTCGTTCGTTCAAGCTTGAAACCGGCGGCAGCATTACCGGCGTGCGTGAGCGGTTCGTGAGCGGCGGATGAGAATTGCGCAAGGAAGCGCCGCGTCGATCGCGCATGACGCGGCGGGGATTCCGGGCGAGTCACAGGGTCGTTCACGGAACCGCCCTCCCCGAGACAGAAAGTCTGCAGAGATACGACCACCCCTCTCGCGGCAGACTACTCCTCGCCGGTTCCATGCAGCAATCGTCCGCCTTTCGAAAGCGAGAGATTTCGAAGCAGAATTGAAGGAGCGAATCGTGCGCCGTGGCCTCCGAGATTTGGCGAAAAGCGAACGAATGGGGGTATTGCCCGGATACGGAGCGGTGATGGCGGCCGCGGTGGGGAGGGGCACTGCGCGCGGAGCGGGCGGCGCGGGAGGTCCGGCTGCCGGAAAGCGC
>JBJTIV010000419.1:0-26711 GCA_046095145.1 Planctomycetaceae bacterium | reverse complement strand
CTTCGGCACCGTGCGGTCGGGCCGCGCGGGGAACGTCTCGGTGAAGGCGCCGTTGGCGTCGGTCGTGGCGGTGCCCGGCGCGCTCCGCTGGGCCTCGCTGCCCAAGGGCAGCGCCGGGAAGACGCCGCGGCCGCGCCGCGGGCGGCGGGCCGCCGCGCTCCCGCGGCCGAATCCCGAGCCCGTGGCCCCGGATCCCGCCGACCCCGAGACGTGGGCGGCCGGCGACGCGGTCGTGACCACGGCGGTGACGACCGACGGGGCGACCGGTAAGGCCACCGCGCGGGCCGACCTGCCGCCAGGCATCTACCGCGCGGTCTTCGAGATCCCGGCCCGGGGAGACGTGCCGGCCGTGAAGGCCCAGCAGATCGTGGAGGTGATCGATCCCGACGCGGAGGTGTACGGCGTGAAGCGGCCGCTCGCCATGGTTCCGGAGCAGGCGTCGATCGAGCCGGGCGGCGAATTCCGCGCGGTCGTGGGCACGGGCTATCGCACCGGCCGGGCGCTCGTGGAGATCTCGCAGGCCGGCGAGGTGCTCGAGCGGTTCTGGACGGAGGACGGACGAACCCAGTGGCGGGTTGGCCTGAAGGTGACCGAGGCGCGACGGGGCGGCTTCACCCTCCGCGCCTGGCTCGTCCGCGACGGGCGGCTCACGGCCGAGACGCGGACGATCGACGTGCCGTGGACGAACAAGAAACTCTCGGTGGCGTGGGAGCGGTTCACCCGCCGCGTGGAGCCGGGCGCGAAGGAAGTCTGGCGGGCGAAGATCGCCTCCCTGGATCCGGCGGCGCCGGCGGCCGCCGAATTCCTCGCGCTGGCCTACGACCAGTCGCTCGACGCACTCGCGCCGCACCAGTGGCCGGACGACGGCCTCATGTCGATCTTTCGTCGCGAGTCGCCCTGGACGTCGCTGGGATTCACCAACGCCGCCGCCGACTTCCACCACGTGCTCGGCAATTTCGCGGTGGCGATGGTCGACGTGACACCGCCGTCGTTTCGCCGGCTCCGCGAGCCGTTCGGCACGCCCTTCGGCGGCGGCTGGGCGTTGGGCGGGATGTTCGGCATGCGCGGCGGGGCGCTCGGGGGCCGGCCGGTCCCGATGGCGATGGCCGCGATGGAGATGGCCGACGCCGAGGCCGGCGCCGTGCCGCCCATGCCGGGCAACGCGGCGCGGCTGATGCGCAAGGGTGCGGTGCCCGAGGAACGCGGCGGCCAGGGCGGCGCTGCTCCGCCGGCCGCCGCGGCCGCGGCGCCGCCACCCCCGCCGCGGAAACGCCTCGTCGAGACGGCCTTCTTCCTGCCCACGGTCTCGAGCGGCTCAGACGGCGTGGTGACGATCGAGTTCACGCTCCCCGACACCCTCACCACCTGGCAGTTCAAGGGCCTGGCCCACGACGCCGGCCTCCGCTCGGGCACGCTCGTCGACACGGCCGTCGCGGCCAAGGACCTGATGGTGGAGCCGCTGGTGCCCCGCTTCGTGCGCGAGGGCGACCTCGTGAGGATCCCGGTGAAGGTGAGCAACACGTCCACCGGCCGGCTCGCGGGGAAGGTCGCCTTCACGCTCGCCGACGCCCGCACGAACGACGCCCGCGACGGCCTCGTCGAGGGCCCGCGGGAACTGCCCTTCGACCTCGCCGCCGGCGCGTCGGAGCCGGTGGTGTTCACGCTGCGGGTGGCCGACGGCACGGACGTGCTCCGCTATCTCGCGGTGGGCACGGCGACGGGCTCGGCAAAGCCGGCGAGCGACGGCGAGGAGGCGCTCTTGCCCGTGCTGCCGCGGCGGGTGCCCGTCACCGAGACGGTGCCGATCACCATCCGGGGCCCTGGCGAACGGCGGGTGTCGCTCGAGCGGCTGGCGACGAGCGCCGGCACCGACATCCGCAGCCAGTCGCTCGTCGTGCAGGCGGCGGCGAATCCCGCCTGGTATGCCGTGCTCGCGCTGCCGGTGATCATGGAGGGCGCCGACGAGAGCACCGAGACCCTGTTCACGCGGCTCTACGCCAACGCGCTGGCCCGCCATCTCGCCACGAGCGATCCGCGGATCGCACGGATCTTCGAGCAGTGGCGGGGCACCGCGGCGCTCGACAGCCCGCTCGAGAAGAACGCAGACCTCGTGCAGACGCTCCTCGCCGAGACGCCCTGGGTCCGCGATGCGGTGGACGAGCGGGAGGCGCGGGCCCGGATCGGGCTGCTCTTCGACGCCACCCGCGCGGCGACCGAGACCGAGGCCGCCCTCGCGCGGCTCGAGGCCCTGCGCAACGGCGACGGCGGCTGGCCCTGGTTTCCCGGGGGCCGCTCCTGCGACTCGGTGACGCTCGGGATCGTGGCCGGCTTCGGCCGGCTGCGGGCCGCGGGCGCGAAGGTCGACGTGCAGCCGGCGCTTCGGGCCCTGCCCTGGCTCGACGGCCGGCTCGTCGAGGAGCGGCGACTGTCCGAGAGACTCGAGGATCCCGTGCTCACGCCGATCGGCGCCTACGCCCTCTACGCGCGGAGCTTCTTCGCGGCCGACGCACCCCCCGAGGGCGAGGCGGCCGCCGCAGTTCGCTGGGGCCTCGACGTGGGGCGAAAGCGCTGGATGAAGATCGACGACCGCCGCTCGCAGGGCCACGTCGCGATCGCGCTGGTGCGCTCCGGCGACAAGGAGACCGCCCTCTCGATCGTGGACAGCCTCCGGCAGCGGGCCGTGGACGCCGACGTGAAGCCGGGCCAGGAACGGGACGCCTGGCAGGGCATGTGGTGGCGCGACCCGCATCCGGGCTGGTGGAGCTGGGCCCACGCGCCGATCGCCACGCAGGCGATCATGATCGAGTGCTTCGACGAGGTGGCCGGAGATGCCGACGCGGTCGAGGCCCTCAAGGCCTGGCTCGTGTCGCAGAAGCGCACGAGCGCCTGGCGCGGCAGCCGCGCGACCGCCGATGCCGTGGGGGCCCTCCTGGGCCGCGGCGGCGACCTGCTCGGCGCGCGGGAGCCCGTCACGGTCACGGTGGGGAACGAGACCATCGAGCCCGAGCAGGTGGAGGCCGGCACCGGCTTCTTCGAGACTCGGTTCGTGCGCCGCGAGATCGAGCCGGCCATGGCGACGGTCACGATGCGGAAGCCCGACCAGGGCCTCGCCTGGGGCGGCGTGCACTGGCAGTACCTCGACGACATCGCCAACGTCCCCGCCGCCGGCCGCGAGGAGCTGGCGATCGAGAAGCGGCTGTTCGTGAAGCGGTTCACGAAGGCGGGGCCCGAGCTCGTGCCGATCGCCGGGGCCGGCGCGGCCGCGGGGGTGGCGGTCGGCGACGAGCTCGTCGTGCGGCTGGTGGTCACGAGCGATCGCGACTACGAGTTCCTCGAGCTCTCCGACCACCGCCCGAGCCTCACCGAGCCCCTCGACGTGCTCTCGGGCTGGCGCTCCGGCGACGGCGCGGCGTGGTACGTGGCGATCCGCGACACGGCCACGCAGCTGTTCTTCGAGCGGCTGCCGCGGGGCACGCACGTGTTCGAATACTCCCTGCGGGCGACCCACCGCGGCGCCGCCTCGAGCGGCTTCGCCTCCATCCGCAGCCGCTACGCGCCCGAGTTCTCGGCGCACTCGGCGAGCGTGCCCGTGGCGGTCGAGTAGACTCCGGCCATGCCCGACGACACGCCGAACAACGCCGCGTCGCTCGTCAACGAACTGGCCCGCGAGCGGAACCGCGAGGCGGCCGACCGCACGCTTTTGGCCTGGATCCGCACCAGCCTGGCGATGATCAGCCTCGGCTTCGCGATCGAGCGGCTCGGCCAGGCGGCGCTGGCGCTCGACGGCCGGATGACCGGCTACTCGCCGGAGAAGACCCGCTTCCTCGGCGCCGCGCTCATCGTGCTGGGCATCGCGGCCACGCTCGCCGGGATGTGGGAGCACCGGATCGTGCTGGAGTCGGTCGTCCGCCAGGATTACCGCTACGCCGAGCGGCCGCGGATCGCGCGGTACATGGGCTTCGGCCTGGTGGGCGTCGGCATCGTGGCCCTGGTGATGATCCTCGCGGGAGCCTGACGCCCGGCCTGCGGCGGCCAGTCCGTCCGGCCCGATCGCATGCAGAACGACGACCTCACCGGCGAGTTGCTCGCGTCCGTGTCCCGGACGTTCGCCGTGAGCATCCGGGTGCTCCCGCCGACCCTGCGCGAGCCCATGGGCGTGGCCTATCTGCTGGCGCGCACGAGCGACACGATCGCCGATTCCGCCGGCGTGGCGGCCGCGGTGCGGGCCGGCCGGCTCGATGACTTTGGCCGGCTCCTCGCGGTGGGCCGCGACCCGGCCCTCGTCGCCGCGATCCAGGCCGACGTGCAGCCGGCGCATCCCGGCGAGCGCGCGCTCGTGGCCGCGTTGCCCGGCGTGCTCGACCGCTTCGCGGCGCTGCCGACCCGCGACCGCGCCGAGACCCTCGCCCTGCTCACCACGATCGTGGCGGGCCAGCGGGGCGATCTCCTGGCCTTCGCCGATCCCGCGCAGGTGACGGCGCTTCCCGACGCGCGGGCGCTCGAGGCCTACGCGCAGGCCGTGGCCGGCAGCGTGGGCGAATGGTGGACGCGGATGTGCGGCCGGCACTTCCGCCGGTACGCCGACCGCCCGGAGTCGGAGCTCGTGCCGCTCGGGGCGGCGCTCGGCAGGGCCTTGCAGCTGGTCAACATCCTCCGTGACATGCCGGCCGACCTCCGCGCGGGCCGCTGCTACCTGCCGGCGGACGAGTTGCGGGCCGCCGGGGCTGACCCGGCCCGGCTGCGCGCCGACCCCGTCTCCGCCCAGCCGGTGTTCGCGGCCTGGTCGGCCCGGGCTCGCCGGCTGCTCGCCGACGGCCGCGACTACATCCGCGCGGTGCGGCCCTGGCGGGCGCGCTACGCCTGCTACGTTCCCTGGCGGCTCGCCGAGCAGACGCTCGACCTCATGCAGCGTCGGCCGCCGCTGGCCACCGTCGACCGCGTGAAGGTGTCGCGACGCGCGGTCCGTGGCACGCTCCTCCGCGGGTGCGCCGCCGCGATCAGCGACTGGCCGCTCCGCTGAAGCCGCGGCGGCGTCAGCCCGCCTGGCGGGCCGGGGGCCGCGAGTCGGGCGTGGAGTGATCGGCCGACCCGGCCGTCAGCGGCAGGGCGGCGCGATCCTGGTGCCATGCCGCCAGCGCCGCGCGCCGCCTGGCGAACCAGCGGTCGGCCGGGGGCGGCGGCGTGACGCAGGCCGCCCGCGAGGAGGCCACGAGATCACGGACGGCGGCCCCGAACGTGCGGTAGGTGGCCGCCCGGTAGCCGCTCCAGTCGGGCATGGCCGCGAGGATCCGCCGGTGGGCGCGGCCGAGGTTGTGGGAGGGGATCGACGGGAAGAGGTGGTGCAGCGCGTGGTAGCGCAGGCCCACGGGAAACAAGAGGGCCACCAGCGGCGTGCGGCCCTCGATGTTGATCGAGTCGTCGAGCTGGTCGGCGAAGCTCATCCGCTCCCCGTCGCTCTGGAAGCGATGCGCCACGAGCGTGCGCACGTGGTTGAGCCCCAGCGCCAGAAGCGCGAGCCCGTAGAGCTTGATCGGCCACTGCCACCCCATCTCGATCGACTGGCCGCCGAGGCTCAGGTGGCTCGTGAACAGGAACGTGAGCAGGCCGCAGGCGCGCAGGAAGCAGGCCCACTCGACGGCAGCCCACAGCATCCGCGGGGCATCGGGGGGGATCTCGCGGCGGAACCGCAGGTTGATCACCAGCGGCGAGCAGCGCTCGAGCACGAACTGCCGCAGCCGCGGATGCAGGAACGACACCGGCGTGGCCACCAGGAACCGCAGCACCGCCAGCGCCGGCAGGATCGCGATCTCCGCCAGGAAGGCGAGCGTCGTCCGCAACCGGGCCACGCCGAGCGGCAGGTATTCGCCGTCCCGCGGCGTGCCGTAGTGGCGGGCGTTGTGGTGGTCGAGATGGTGCTCGTAGAGGAAGGAGGGCATGAGCAGCGGAATGCCGGCGAGCAGGTTCCAGGCGACCTTGAAGGCCGTCATCTCGCCGCGGCGGAAGTGCACGATCTCGTGCATGAAGAGCGACAGCCGAAACAGGGCCAGGCCGGCCACGAGCCAGGCGGTCACCTGCAGCGCCGACCAGGGCGCCGCCCGCAGATACACGACCGCCGCGCCGTAGCCGATCGCGGCGCTCGAGAGGAGGTCGGCCCAGTAGATCGCCGGCCGCGGCACGAGCAGGTCGGCGACGAGGCGACGGGCCCGAGGGATGAACGGTGAGGAATCGGCGTCGTTCATGTGCACTCGGGGGCGGGCGGCGGCCCCCACTCGTCCGTTCCGATGCCGGCCGCGCGGCGGTGCCGGAACACGTGGATCTCTCCAGAATCTAGGCAGCGACCCCGCATGGAGCAATCGGGATTGGCCGCGGAAAATCGGCCTGTCGGCGGGCCGATCCGGCGGTAGGCTCTGCGGTGGCGGAACGCGGCGGGAGGCCGGATCGTGGCACAGGGATTCTTCTCGGCCACCAACACGCTGGCGCTGGCGGCATGGCTCGTGCTCGTGGTCCTGCCGGGCCGGCGGCTCGTGTCCCACGTGCTCTGCGCCGTCGTGGTCCCGGGCCTCCTGGCCGCCGCCTACGCCGCGGTGGTGGGCTGGCAGCTCGCCACGAGCCCGCCGCCCGGCGACCTCACCACGCTCGCCGGCCTGCGGGCCGCCTTCGCCACCGACTGGGTGCTGGCGGCGGCCTGGACCCACTACCTCGCCTTCGACATGGTCGTCGGCGCCTGGATCGCCCGCGACGCCGTGCGGCTGGGCATCCCCTGGCCGCTCCGGACGGTCGCCCTCGTGCTCACCTTCCTGCTCGGGCCCGCGGGCTTCCTCGTGCACCTGCTCGCCCGGCTCACGCTCAGGCGTGCGGTGGCGGTCGACGACGGGAGCGGGCCCACGCCGCCCCCGTGACCACGGCCGGCGCAGCCAGGCACACGAGCCCGACGGCCAGGAGCGAGCCGAGCGCCGCCGGCGTGTCGAACCGCGCGCGGCCCAGCAGCGTCTGGGCGAGCGCATAGGCCAGCACGATCACGCTGCCGGCCGCGGCACAGGCGACGAGCCGCAGCCGCCGACGCCCGGGAAGGCCCGCCCGGCGGGCGACCCAGGCCAGCGCCGGCAGCCACTGCACGGCGTGGATCACGGCGCCGTGCGGAAACTTCACCACGCCGGCGGCGCCGAAGGTCTCCGGCGCGAGGCCGGCCCGCATCCGCCACTCGCCGTGCGCGGTCGACCAGATGCCGAGCAGGCACGACACCGACAAGAGGGCGAAGCCGGCCCGTGCGGCCATCACCATGTCGCCGGCCATGCCGACCGGCGGACGCCGCCAGAGCCGCACCGTGAGGTCGATGCTCACGAGCGTCACGAACACGATCAGGGCACCCATCGCGTCGTAGAGGAACGAGTCGAGCAGCGTGGCGCGGTTGAAGTGGCTGGCCACGCCCCGCCAGCGCTGCAGGTCGATGAGGGCGACCTCGACGAGGAGCGAGACCGCCGTCGCCCAGGCCAGCGCGACGTCGCCGCGCCGCGGAGCGAGCCGCGCGAGGCCCCACCCGAGCGAGAGGCTCGTGAGCCCGCCGGAGATGCCGAACAGGATCGGCTTGCGCCACGTGACCGGCCCCTCCCACGGGCCGCCGAGCGCCGCCCACACGCCCACGTGGGCCAGCCCGCTGCCCACGAGCACCGCGCCGACGAGGGCCAGCGGCCACGCGCGACGGTCCCGCCACCAGCACCGTTCGCCCGTGTCGGCCGAATCCTGCACGCCTCCGTTATAGGGGACGCGCGACCCGGGGCGCCCGCGGCCCGGCGGGGCTTTCCCGGCGGCCGGCCGTCCGCGAGACTCTCTCACATGAACTCGTTTCCGACCGGCACGAACGGATGGCGGCGCGCGGCCACCGCGGCGGCCGGGCGGCCGCGGTGGTGAACGTGGCGACGGCGCCGCGGACCTGCGACCTGCTCGTGGTCGGCGCCGGCGCCGCCGGCCTGTTCACGGCCATCTGGGCAGGACGCACGGCCGCCGCGGCAGGCCGACCGCTCACCGTGGTCGCGGTCGACTCGGCCCGCACGCTCGGCGCGAAGATCCTGGTGGCCGGCGGCGGCCGCTGCAACGTGACCCACTGGCAGGTCGCGCCGGCCGACTACGCCGGCAGCACGCCGGCGGCGATCCGCAAGGTGCTCGGCCGCTTCGGCGTGGACGACACGATCCGCTTCTTCGCGGAGGCGGGCGTGGAACTCAAGCGCGAGGAGACGGGGAAGTTGTTTCCCGTGTCCGACTCCGCCCGCACGGTGCTTGCGGCGCTCGTGCGCGAGACGGGCCGGGCGGGGGCGATGGTCGAGCATCCGGCGAAGGTGACGGCGCTGGCGCGCTCGGCGGCCGGCTTCACGGCCGAAACGGCGGCCGGTCCGTTCGCGGCGCGGCGCGTCGTGCTGTGCACCGGCGGACGGTCGCTGCCCAAGTCGGGCTCCGACGGATCGGGTTTCACGCTGGCCACGACGCTCGGCCACTCGCTCACCGAGCCGATCGTGCCGGCGCTCGTGCCGCTCGTGCTCCCCGCGAGCCACTGGATCACGGCGCTCGCCGGCCTCACGCTGCCCACGGAGGTGACGCTCGTCGCGGCCACCGGCAAGCGGCTGGTCTCGGCGACGGGCAGCACGCTGTGCACGCACGTCGGCCTGTCGGGCCCGGCCGTCCTCGACATCAGCCGCCACTGGCTCGTGGCCCGGCACGCCGACCCCGCGGTGCGGCTCACGCTCAACTGGCTGCCGGGCACCACCACCGACGACCTCGATCGGCGGCTCGTGGAGGCCGGCTCGCGCGGCGCGCCGGGCGTGCTCCGCGAGCGGCTCGCCGACCGGCTCGTGCGGGCGCTGTGCGAGGCGGCGGGCGTGCCCGCGGCCGGTGACCTGCCGCGCGACGCGCGCAAGCGGCTCGCGGCGCTGGTCACGGCGCTGCCGCTGGAGATCGTCGGCGACCGCGGCTTCGCGGTGGCCGAGGCGACGGCCGGTGGCGTGCCACTGGCCGAAGTCCGCCTCGACACACTCGAGAGCCGCGTGTGCCCTGGGCTCTCCCTGGCCGGCGAGGTGCTCGACGTCGACGGCCGCATCGGCGGCTTCAACTTCCAGTGGGCCTGGGCCAGCGGCTTCGTCGCGGGCTCGGCCGCCGCGACCGCGCTGCTTCAACCGGCCGCCAGTGCCGGCTCCGGCTCCGCCACCACCGGCACGGCCAGCCGCACGTCGACCGCATAGCGGCGGCGGCCGGTCCGCAGGTCGATCGTCCGCTGTGTCGCGGCCGTCGGCAGCGCCGCCCGCGCGGCCTCGAGCACGGTGGCGACGCTCACCGCCGCGAGCGCCTCACCGGCCAGCCACGCGGCCCCCGCGGCCGGCGGCTGCCGGCGGCGCGTGGCTCCCGCCGCATCCGCGGCGGAGGCGCAGATCGTCACGTGGGCCGGGCCACGGGCCCGCCAGGCGGCCTCGGTGCGCGGATCGAAGATGGTGATCGTGGGCACGCCGCAGGCGGCAGCCACGTGCATGAGGCCCGACTCGATCCCCAGGAACAGGGCGGTCCGCGACAAGAGCGCCGTCAGGTCGCGCAGCGGCACCGCCGCGGAGAGATCGTGGACATGGCCCGGCGCCGCCGCCTCGAGCGCCGCGTGGGCGGCGCGGTCGGCGGGGCCGCCGCAGAGCACGATGTCGCAGCCGCGCTCGGCGACGAGGCTCCGGATCACCTCGACCCAGCGGTCCAGCGGCCACTGTCGCCGCCAGTCCGACGCCGTGACCGCGACGAACACCCGCGGCCGGCCCGCGGGCCATGTCGCCAGCAGCCGGTCGATCCTGGCCAGCGCCGCGGTGTCGGGCCAGGCCTCGAGCCGGCCGTCGTCGCCCGGCTCTCCGTCGCCGGCGAGCAGGTCGACCCAGGCATCGACCCGGTGCCGTCCGGGGACCAGCGGCACCGCGCGGGTGAGCAGCGGACCGAGGAGCTTGCCCGCGTGACCGATGCGATGCGGGATGCCGGCCCGCAGAGCCACGAGCGCCGCCGACGGCGACCGCTTGAGCACGTAGGCACGGGCGTAGCGGCGCTCGCGGAGCGCCGCACCGCAGGCCAGCGCGTTCCCGAGCGCCGGCAGCATGCCGCGGCCGCGGACTTCGCGCGGCTCGTGCGGCAGCGGCCGCTTCGGCGGCCGTCGCCAGGGCAGGATCTCGTCGAGGTGGGGGCAGCCGCGGAGGAGCTCGGCCGGGATGCGGCCCTCGGCGAACAGGTCGACGGCATGGCCGGGATACGCGCGGCCGAGGCCGCGCAGGAACGGCACGGCGAGCATCGCGTCGCCCATGTAGGAGCTGCCCACCACGAGGATCCGCGGCCGTCCGTCGGCTGGACGGGTGCGGGGCATGGTGGTGCTCATCGGGCGAAACCCACGAAGAAGCTGAACATCTGCAGGCTGTCGGTCGGCGCGTAGACGACCGGGAAGGCGAAGTCGAGCGCGATCGGCGCCGGGCCCATCGCCGGCAGCGTGATCCGCATGCCCACGCCCGGCGCGACGCGGAAGGTGTTGATCGACACGTTGCTCTCGACCGTGCCGAAGTCGGTGAACACCACGCCGCGGAGCGTGTCGTCGGCGGTGATCGGGAACATGTACTCGATCGTGTTCAGCCACTCGAACGGGCCGCCCACCGTGGCCACGCCGCCGGGGCCGGCCTGCACGGGGCTGGCTCCGCGGAACGCGAAGCCACGGAGCGTGTTGTAGCCGCCCGCGAAGAAGTTGTCGTAGGCGGGCGTGTCGGGTCCCGACATGCCGAGCACGGAGCCGACGGAGAGCACGTGGCGGCCGGAGCCGTCGGGCCGCTCGTTGAGCAGGAAGTACTGCCGACCCTCGAGGATGCCGCGCGGATAGACGAACGTGCCGACCACCTGCTCGAACTCGAACGTCACAAGGTGCCCCTGCGTGGGCAGGAAGGGGCTGTCCCGGGTGTCGTGAATGATGCCGCCGGAGAAGCCGTACACGGCGTTGGTGCCCAGCATGTTCACGATGTCGGGCGCCAGCACCCGCGGGTTGTAGACGTCGACGCTCTCCCCGCGGAAGCCGGCGTTCACCGACAGGTCCGGGGCGAAGATGAACTGGTAGCCGAGCCCCACCCGGCCGCCGGTCCGCGCCTCCGCCCAGTCGAAGAAGAAGCGGGTGTAGTAGGAGGCCGAGAGCGACATGCCGATCCGCGTGTCGAAGAGATACGGCTCCTGGAAAGTGGCCGAGTAGCGCTGCAGCTGCGTGCCGGGCGTGGCCTCGAGGCGGAAGCGCTGCCCGGCGCCACGGAAGGCGACGCCGTTGCGGATGTCGTCCCAGCTCCGCGGCAGGCGGAGGATGTCGAAGTTCTGCTCGTCGACCACGATGTTGCCCACGAGGCCGGCGTTGGAGTTGACACCGGCACCGATCATGAGCCGGCCGGTCTGCGTCTCCTCCGCATCGACGTCGACGATCACGTAGGGATCGCTGCCCGGATAGACCTGCGGCGGCTGGCCGCCGAAGTCCGGCAGCATGGGCTGCTGGAAGCCGCCGGGCTGGTTGGGGTCGAACTGCGACACCGGCTGCGCGGGGAATGGTCCGCCCGGCGCGACGGCCGGCTGCAGCCCGCCCGGAAACGTGGGCGCGACCTGCTGCTGCACCGTGTAGACGGGCGCGGGAGGGGCGACCATCCGGGCGTAGTCGAGTTGCTCGGGGCCCGCCGGGGCCAGCGACGTGCCGCCCCAGCCGGTCGCCGCCTGGAGCGGTGGGGCGGCGGGCGGCGCGACCGAGACGGCCTGGCCGGGCTGCGGCTGGTAGACCGGCGGCTGGTAGACCGGCTGCTGATAGACCGGCTGCTGATACGCCGGCGGAGCCATGCCGAAGGGCTGCGGGCTCTGGCCGCGCCACACCGGACGCTCGGCGACGTCGGTCGGCGCCTGGGCGGCGTCGGTCGGCGGCGTCCATTCGCCCTCCAGCACGAGGTCGACGACCGCGTCGCCGTCGGCGCCGTCGGGGCTCTGGCCGCGGAACCCTGGCCGTCCGGGCTCGCGGGCGATGGCCTTGTCGCCCCCCTGGGACGGCTCCGGCTTGGAAAACACGATCCGGGGTCCCTGGCCCTTCGCCGCGTCGGCCATGAACAGGCTGCTCGACTTGAGCCGCCGCTCGTCGTCGCGGAGCTTGCGGATGTCGAGGATGTCGCCGGGCCGCAGCGAGAGCCGGTTGAGCACCACGCTGTGCCGCGTGTGCGGGTGCTCGCCGCGGATGCGGATGTTGATCTGCCCCACGCGGTAGCGCTGCCCCTCCTCGACCCGGTACACGAGATCGAGCTGCCCCGGCTGCTCGAGGAACCTCGGATCGGCCTGGATGTCGGCGAACACGAACCCGCGGCCGCCGTAGATGTCGCGGATCAGGTTGAGGTCGGCGTCCATCTTGGCCTGGTTGAAGGGCTCGCCGCTCCTCAGCTTGAGGTCGCGCTCGAGGAACTCTCCCTTGAACTTCTGGTTGCCGATGAACGACACGTTGCGGATCGTGTAGCGTGGCCCCTCGCTGATCACGAAGGTGAGGTGGGTCCAGTCGCGGGTCCCGTCGTGGACCACCGAGAGCTCGCGGCTGACCCGCGCCTGGAAGAAGCCGAGGCCGCGGTAGTAGGCGGTGATCGCCTGCACGTCGGCGTCGATGGCCTCCTGGTCGACGTCGCCGCCGAGGACCCAGAAGATGCCGGGCTTCGACTTGATCTGCGTCAGCAGCCGCGCGTCGCTGGCGATCGTGTTGCCCACGAAGCTCGTCCACAGCGACTTCCGCCGCCGCCCCTCGTCGATGAGGAACACCGCCCCCTGGTCACCCGGCTTGCTGCCCTCGACCGTCGTCACGCGGGCCTCGTCGTAGCCCTTCTCGCGGTAGTGCGACTCGATCCGCCGGCGGGCTTCCTCGACCACGTAGGGATCCATGGAGTCGCCGACGGCCATCTCGCTCTGCTTCTTGAGCGCCCGGGTCGTCAGCTGCTCGTTGCCGACGAACCGCACGTAGCGGACCAGCGGCCGTTCGACCACCTGGAAGATCACGACCACGCCGTCGGGCGCGCGCACGTACTTCGGATGCACGTCGACGAACTTGCGGGTGCGGTGCAGGGTCCGCACGTCGTCCTCGATGGCCTGCGGGTCGAAGGTCTGCCCGGCGCGGGTCACCAGTTGCGGCAGCTTCGACGCCTCGGTGGCCTGGTTGCCCTCGATCCGCACCTCGACGATCCGCTCGGTCGGCGGGGCGGGGTCGGCGGGGGGCAGGGGCGTGACGGCCGCCGGCGGCTGCGCGACTGCCGCGCCGCCGAGGCAGCAGGCGACGAGCGCCCACACGAGGAGCGGGGCCCGGAAGTGTCGGGACGGCGGGCGCGTGGCCATCAGGGTGCCGATGGAGGTCGGGCGGCGGCGGACGCGGGGGAATACCGGCGCACGATGGCGAGCCACAAGGCGAATACGGGGTGCGGCGGCGGCCCCGCGGTGACCGGACCGGCGCGGCGCTTGCCCAGTCGCCGATCCTTGACTGGCTTCCGCAGACCGCGGTACTTTTGCTCGATTGGCCCGGGTTTCGACCGCGAGGGAACCGGGATCGCTCCGCCCGGACCACGGCTGCCCCGGCGGCCGGCCCACCCATGCCGCCGCTGGTCATCGATCTAGGCCGTGCCGACGACGCCCGCGACGTGGTGCACCGCGCCGTCCAGGCGCTCGCGGAAGGCAGGCTCGTGGCCTTCCCGACCGAGACGGACTACGTGATCGCCGCGAGTGGTCGCTGCGCCGCGGCGGCATCGGCTCTCGAGCGGCTCGCGCCGCGGCGGCCCGCGGAGCCCGCGCTGTCGCTCGTGCCGCGGAGCGCCGACGAGGCGCTCGACTGGGCGCCGCGGATGCCGGCCGTCGGCCGGCGGATCTCGCGCCGCTGCTGGCCCGGCCCGGTGGCCCTGATCGTGCCCGACGACCATGCCGAGAGCCTCATCCACCGGCTGCCCGCCGCCTCCCGCGTTGGCGTGGTCGCCGACGGCCGGTTGCGGCTGCGGATCCCCGGGCATCCGCTGCTCGCCGATTGCCTGCGGATGCTGGCGGGCCCGGTCGTGCTCGCCGAACCCGGCGGCGCCGACGGCGGGCCGCTGCTGACTGCGGCGGAGGCGATCGCGGCGGCCGGCGCGGACGTGGCGCTGGTGATCGACGACGGCCGGACCCGCTACGCCCAGCCGGCCTCGACGGTGCTCGTCGAGGGCGAGTCGTTTCGCATGGTGCGGGCGGGCGTCGTGTCGGAGGAGACGCTGCGGCGCCTGGCGAGCCTCGTGGTGCTCTTCGTCTGCACCGGCAACACCTGCCGCAGCCCGCTGGCCGAGGCGCTCTTCCGCACCCTCGTCGCCGAGCGGCTGGGCTGCGCGCCCGACGAGATCGAGCGGCACGGCGTGGTCGTCACGAGCGCCGGCATGGCCGCGTGGCCCGGCGGCCGGGCGAGCGAGCACGCGATCACCGTGGCCGGGGAGATGGGGGGCGACCTTGGCGGTCACGAGAGCCAGCCGCTGACCGAGGCGCTCGTGAAGCAGGCCGACGTGATCCTCACCATGACCGGCGCACATCAGGCGGCCCTGCTCGCCCAGTTCCCCGAGGCCGGCGGCCGGGTGACGCTGTTGTCGCCCGACCGGCAGGACGTCATCGATCCCATCGGCGGGTCGCTCGACACCTACCGCCGCTGCGCCCGGCAGATCCACGGGCACCTCGCCTCCCGACTCGATACACTGGTGCAGGATATGCCGCGGACCTGACGCGGGCGGGACACGCGGCCGGCGGCGGACTGTCTGGGAACCTCATCATGCGGATCGCGATCGGCAGTGACCATCGGGGCGTGGCGGCACGGAAGCGGCTCAGCGGCCTGCTCGAACGGCTCGGCCACGAGGTGGTGGACTGCGGCTCCGAGGGCGATGCCCCGGTCGACTACCCCGACATCGCGGCCGATGTCGCGCGGCGGGTCAGCGGTGGCGACGTCGAGCGCGGCATCCTCCTGTGCTGCACGGGCGTGGGCATGGCGATCGCCGCCAACAAGGTGCCCGGCGTGCGGGCGGCCACGTGCCACGACGAGGTCACGGCGGAGATGAGCCGGCGGCACAACGATCTCAACGTGCTCTGCCTGTCGGCCGAGATGCTCGGCCAGGAACTGCAGGACAAGATGATCCGCACCTGGCTGACGACGCCCTTCGAGGGCGGCCGCCACGCCCGCCGCGTGGCCAAGATCGCGGGGCTCGAGCCCGAGTGCGCCGACTAGCGCGACGGTGCGGCCGTACTCCGCCGCCGGCCGGGCCGACTCCGGAGGGTTGGCAAGCGGGGGCGACGTGGGGGGCCGCGGAAACTCGTCACGTCGTAGCGGTCATGCCGGGGGCGGCCGGTGAAAAACCAGCTCGTGACCGGGATTTTTCGTTGAACGCGCCTGCAGGCTGGGTATCGTCGGCGGCATGGTTCCGCGGTCGTCCGGCCCGTGACGGCCGAGCCGCGGACGCCTCGACGGAAGCCCGCCCGGCATGCCCCTCGCCCGCCATCCCGATCCCGAAGAGGTCGATTGCCTGATCCGCAACGGCGAGTTGCGGGACGCGATCGAGCCGTACGTCGACGAGTCCGTGTGGGAGGTCGACTTCCGCGGCCTGTCGACCGAGGCGGAGAACCGCTTCCTGGAATCGATGCTCGCCTGGGAGCTCGCGCCGCTGGTGCCGGTGGCCCGCTGGTTCGATCCGCCGCTGGCCCTGCAGCCGGCCGGCACGCTCGACGACGAGCAGCTCCACGAGCGGCTCTGGGAGACGATCGAGCGGCTCTACGCCGCGCGGATCGTGCTCGACTTCACCGACCACCTCGCCGACCGCGAGCTCTATTCGCTCATCCGCCGCGACATCCTTCCGGCCGTGGTGAAGCGGGTCGACGTGCCCGACAATTTCGTCCACTGGGACTGCAGCGCCTCGGCCGATGCCGACCCCGCAACCTGGCTGACCTACTACGCCAGCGACGAGGAGCGGGCCGCCTGGCGGCTCGAATCGGGCCACGAGCCGCCGCCGCGCCGCGTGCCGGCCCACCCCCGGGCGCTGCCGACGGCGCCGGTCTGACGCAGCTTCGAAGTGACTCGCGGCGGGTCGGGGTGCCCACGCCCCGTCGCCGGACGTTCACTCCGGACCTCCGTGACGACGCTCACGAGCCAGCCGTATGATTGTCCTCGGTTCGTCCGTACCGCCGCGGAGGTCGCCATGGTCCCGCATCGTCGCATCGTGTCCGCCGTCGCCATCGCCCTCGCGACGCTCGTGCCGGTGGCCCGAGCCGCCGACACGGCCGCGATCCGCGCGGCCATCGCGAAGGCCTCCGCGCACCTGGTCGCCGACGGCCAGGCCGCCGACGGCAGCTTCTCGGCCGAGTTCGGACCGGCGGTGACCGCGCTGGTGGTGACGGCGCTGGTGCGCACCGGCACGCCGCCCGACGCGCCGGTCGTGACGCGGGGCCTCGACTCCCTGCGCACCTTCCGCCGCGCCGACGGGGCGATCGCGGCCCCCGATTCGCCGGTGGCCAACTACGAGACGTCGATCGCGCTCATGGCCCTGGTGGCCTGCAATGCCGACGGCCGTCACGCCCGCGAGATCGCGGCGGCGGAGGCCTTCCTGCGGGGCCTGCAGTGGGACGACGACGAGGGCAAGGCCCTGCCCGACCCGGCGCACGGCGGCGCGGGCTACGGCCGGAAGTCGCGGCCCGACCTCTCCAACACCGCGTTCCTCGTGGAGGCCCTGCGGACGGCCGGCGCCAGCGCCGACGATCCGGCGATCCAGAAGGCCCTCGTGTTCGTGTCGCGCGCCCAGAACCTCGCCGGCCCGGACAACACGGCGGGCTTCGCGGAGAAGAACACCGATTCCGACGACGCCGGCGGCTTCTTCTACACGCCGGCCGCGGGCGGCGAGAGCATGGCCGGCGAGCGGCCCGACGGCGGCCTGCGGAGCTACGGCTCGATGACCTACGCCGGCCTCAAGAGCAT
The DNA here is from genome assembly GCA_046095145.1 of Planctomycetaceae bacterium. Taxonomy (GTDB): domain Bacteria; phylum Planctomycetota; class Planctomycetia; order Pirellulales; family UBA1268; genus QWPN01. The sequence continues at coordinate 9,712 of JBJTIV010000419.1, read as the reverse complement.
GATCTTCGCCGGGCTCACGGCGGATGATCCCCGCGTGAAGGCCGCGATCGACTGGCTGCGGCGCCACTACACGTTCGCCGAGAATCCCGGCATGGGCGACGCCGGCCTCTACTACTACTTCCACACGGCGGCCAAGGCCCTCGACGCCCTCGGCGAGGATCCCTTCACCGACGCCGCCGGCACCGCGCACGACTGGCGGACCGAACTCGCCACCGCCCTGCTCGCGAGGCAGCGCGACGACGGCTCGTGGGTCAACACGAACAAGCGCTGGCTCGAGGACGATCCGAACCTCGTGACCGCCTACGTGCTCCTCGCGCTGTCCCACTGCCTGCCGCAGTGATGCTCGCGTCTCCGCCGGGAGGGGCTGCCCACGCCCCGTCGCCGGACGTTCACTGCGGGCATCCTGGGCTTCGTTCACTCGATGCTGCCTGCGCTCCGCCATCCATGGCTTCGCTGGTCAGCAACGCCGGCTCTCAGCGCTGTGGACCGCCCCTCCCGAATTCAGCGATCAGCCTGTCCTGGAGCGGGCTACACACGCGCATGCAAGCCCCGGGCGGAAGCCCGGGGACTCCGCGCTGCGGCGGAGACCGTCTGCCATGCCTCACACGTTCGCGGGGTTTTCGGTCAACGCGCTCGATTCGCATCGGGACCGGGAGCCGGGGCCACCCGGAGTCCCCCAGCTGCCGCCGGGGGCTTCAACAAGAACGGCTCGCTCCATCGAAGAACTCGCTCCGGGCTTCCTCACGGAGCGACATGCCGGTCGCTCGCGCGACGTCATTCCAAATCAAACAATCGCTTGAGCGCGTCGAGGAGGCCGTGCGGCGGGCCGGAGCGGCTCTCACTCCGCAGGCTCGCCAGCGGCGGATGGAGGAGTTTCGCGGCGTAGCGCTCGAAGGCCTGGCGGATCTCGGCGCGCTCTGCCTCGCCGAGGTCCGGCAGCCGCCGAAACAGGCGGTCGAGCTCCGACTCGCCGGTCTCGCTCCAGCCGGCCCGGAGCTGCTCGATCACCGGCGCGGTCGAGCGGTGATGGAGATCGCCCATGAAGCGCACGGTCTCCTCCTCCACGATCGCCTGCGCCGCCGGCAGTTCGCCGCGGCGCCGCTCGCGGTTGGCGTCGCAGGCGCTTGCCAGGTCGTCGATCGAGTAGAGCCAGACGCCCGGGCGTCCGCCGATCCGGGGATCGAAGTCGCGCGGCACGGCCAGGTCGAGGACCACGACCGGCCGGCCGCCCCGCGCGGCCTCGGCCCGCAGGAACACCTCGAGCGGCACCACCGGCGCGGCAGCCCCGGTCGTGCTCACGACGAGGTCGGCCGCGGCGAGCTCGGCTGCGAGTTCGTCGAACCGGCCGGGTCGGGCGCCGAGCCGGGCCGCGAGCTCGACGGCGCGGCCCGCCGTGCGGTTGACGACCGTCACGTCGCGGGCTCCCGCCTCGCGCAGGTAGCGGAGCGTCTCCGCGGCCATCTTGCCCGCGCCCACGAGCAGCACCCGCTTGTCGTCGAACCGCTCGAACACGCCGGCGGCGAAATCGGCCACCGCCACGCTCGGGATCGACACCCGCTCCCGTCCCAGCGCCGTCTCGGTGGCCACCCGCTTCGCGGTGCGGAGGGCCGCCTGGAACATCTCGCCGGTGAGCGGCCCGGCCGTGCGGCTGTCCCGCGCGAGGGTCCAGGCCGGCTTGACCTGGGCGAGGATCTGCGGCTCACCGAGCACCATGCTGTCGAGGCCGGAGGCCACGCTGAACAGGTGGCGGACCACGGCGTCGTCGCGGCGCCGCGCGAGCACCGGCGCGAGCAGCCCCGCGTCGAGGCCGCGGCACTCGGCGAGGAAGGCCAGGATCTCCTCCTCCGCGGGCGCGGCATCCCGCTCGCCGGCCGCGTAGAACTCCACGCGGTTGCAGGTGGAGAGCAGCACGCCCTCGCGGCCGGGAAAGCGGTCGCGGAACCTCGCCAGCGCATCGGCCGCCTGCTCGGCCGAGAAGGCCAGCCGTTCCCGGAGGTCGAGCGGCACCGTGCGGTGCGTGCCGCCCACGAGCGCGAGCGTCATGGCGCGGCCTCGCCGGGCGGGGCAGCCGAGGCGGTTGGCGCGCGGGGCACGCCGTGCTGCGACGGGCCGAGCAGGCCCCAGAGGATGGAGGCCGCGAGCACGGCGAGGCTCGCCAGCGACAGCCAGGCGGTGATCCGGCCGCTCTCGGGCCGGCGTCGCGTCGCGTAGGCCAGCGCGTCGGCCGCGACGAGCCAGGCCACCAGCGCCCCCATCCGCAACACGACCGGATCGGTCCAGGGCACGGTCTCGAGCAGACCGTGCCGCTTGGTGACGGCGTTGAGCACGACGCCGGAGATGAATCCCGCCGCCGCCGTCCACGCGGCCACGGCGAGCGTGCGCCGCATGAGGTGTGCGAGCCGCTCGAGGCTCGGCATGCGGAAGCCGCGGGGCGGCGGCTCCTTCCGCGTGAGCCGCCCGGCCTGGATGAGCCACATGAGCCCCGCCGCGGCCCCGACGGCCACGCTCACGCTGGCCGCGAGGTTGAAGCTGCCGTGGATCCGACCCCAGACCCGGCCGGCCGGGCTCTGCAGGAAGGGCTCGCGGCTGGCCAGCGTGGCGGCCCCGACCAGCGCCAGCACCACGGGCAGCAGAAACAGCCCCACCGGGGTGCGCGGGTTGGCGAGCGTCAGCCACAGCGAACCGGCCGCCAGCAGCCAGGCCGCCAGCAGATACCAGTCGAACGGGCTCGACAGCGGCACGGCCGCCTCGCTCACGCCGCGCCACACGAGGAACAGCGTATGGGCGACGAGGCCCGCCGCGGCGAAGCCGATCATGGCCGCCCCGCGCAGCCCGGAGCGGAACATCGGCCGCGACGCCTCGCAGGCCAGGGCCACGGCGTAGCTGGCCGCGAAGCAGACGATCGAGATTCGCGAGACGAATTCGGCCATGCCTCGGGCCCGTGCGAAAGCTCGCGCCGCGCGGTCCGCCGCGCAACCGACGCTGCATTGTAGTTGCGAGCCGCCGCGTGCCACCGGTGGCCGCGGCGTATACTCGCCCCGATGCCACGCCCCTCCCCGCTCGATCCGGCCGCCGGATCCCCGCCCCCGCGGTCCGGGCCGGCGGGCCCCGCGGAGCCGCGGAGCCACGCGCTCGTCATGCGGGCGTGTCGCCGCGAGCCCGTGGAACGCACGCCCGTGTGGCTCATGCGGCAGGCCGGCCGCTACCTGCCGGAATACCGCGCCATCCGCGAGCGGGTCTCCTTCATGGAGCTCTGCACCACGCCCCGGCTGGCCGCCGAGGTGATGATCGCCACGGTCGATCGCCTCGGCGTCGATGCGGCGATCATCTTCAGCGACCTGCTCCCCATCCTCCAGCCGATGGGCATGCAGCTCGAGTTCACGTCGGGCGAGGGGCCGGTGATCCACAATCCCGTCCGCGAGGCCGCCGACGTGGCGCGGGTCCACGAGCTCGACGACGTGGGCCGCGTGGGCTACGTGATGGACGTGGTGGCCGCCACCCGGGGCGGGCTCGACGACATGATCCCGGTGATCGGCTTCGCGGGGGCGCCCTTCACGCTCGCCGGCTACTGCATCGAGGGGGGCACGAGCAAGTCGTGGCAGGCGACGAAGACGTTCATGCTGCGGCACGAGTCGGCCTGGCACGACCTGCTCGCCCGGCTGGCCCGCGCGGTGAGCCGCTACCTGGTGGCCCAGCTCGACGCCGGCGCGCAGCTCGTGCAGCTGTTCGACAGCTGGGTGGGCTGCCTCGGGCCCGACGACTACCGCCGCTACGTGCTGCCCCACACTCGGGCGGCGATCGCCGCGGCCGCCGCCCGTGCGCCGGTGATCCACTTCGCGACGGGCAATCCCGCGCTCGTGCCGCTGCTGGCCGAGGCGGGCGGATCCGTGATCGGCATCGACTGGCGGATCGACCTGGCCGAAGGCTGGCGGCTGGCCGGCCACGACCGCGCGGTGCAGGGCAACCTCGACCCCGTCGTGCTGCTGGCCGACCGCGACACGGTCCGCCGCCGGGTCCGCGAGGTGCTCGCGAGCGCGGGCGGGCGGCCCGGCCACATCTTCAATCTCGGCCACGGCATCCTGCCGCAGACGCCCGTCGAGAACGTGCTGGAGCTGGTCGCCGCCGTCAAGGAGGCGTGAGCTCGGCTCCACGCCGGGCGCTCCCGGGGCCGAGCACGACGCGCGGGGCTGTCTCGAACCGGGCGGGCCGGAGTACACTGCCGCGTTGCGCGCCGCCGCACGGCGTGACGCGTCCCGCCCACCGCCACGCCCGCATGAAAACCCTCGAGCAGCGCTTCTTCCGCCTCTTCGCCCCGGCCGACGTCGCCTCCGCCCGCGCGCTGGATCCGCCGCGGGTCTCGTGCCCGCGGGTCGGCCAGATCGCTGGCGCCGTCGCGGCGTCCGACGGCTCCACGCACGAGGTGCAGCTCGAGCTCGCCGCGCATCGCAAGGGCGGCATGACGCTCGAGGCCCGCTGCTCGAGCCCGGCCGGCCGCGGCGGCCGGCCCTGCGCGGCGCTCGCCGCGGTGCTGCTCGAGGTCGACCGGCGCGGCCTGCTCGCGGGCATTCCCGACCAGACCCCCGTCGCGCTCGAGATCGTCGCCGACGAGACGGAGATCGCGTCCGACGCCGGCGACCTGCCCGGCGATCCCGGGGACGACGAGCCGGGCGGATGGCTGCCGAACGCGGGCGGCTCCCGCCACGCCCGCGTGCAGCCCGCCACGGTCGCGGCCGCGCGCCGCACGGGCGGCAGGCCGCCGGCCTGGGTCGCCGAGCTCGAGGAGCGCCGGCGGCTGGTGGAGCCGGCCGTGCGGACGGCCGGTCTCGACATCCCCGATCCGCGCCGTCCGGGCGGGGCGCTCGTGTTCACGCTCGATCTCCACGCCTCGGCCGACTCGCGGTCGGTGATCCTCGTGCCGTCCCGCCTGCAGCGCGACGTGGCGGGCCACACCACCGGCCGTCCGCGGCCGATCGAGCTCGGCCCCGGCGGCGTGGAGCTCGACGAGCTCGATCCCGACGAGCGCGATCTCGTGGAGCGGCTCGTCGGCGCCGTCCCGCTGGGCGGCCACGGCCCCGGCGATGCGGCCGCGAGCCGCACGGTCGCGCGGATCGCGCTGGGGGCGGGGGCGGCGGCGGCCCACGTGGCGATGCTCTGCGAGGCCGGGCGGCTCGTGCTCCAGCCCGACCCGCGCCGGTCGGCCGACCCGGCCGTGTCGCGGACGTGGGACGCGGGCCGGCCCTGGGAGTTCGCCTTCGTGCTCGAGCCCGACGACGACGACCTCCCCCGGCCCCGCGGGCCGCGGGAGCCCGACGCGGCCCAGCCGCGACCGACGAAGGCGTCGCTGCGCGGGATGCTCGTGCGCGGCAGCCAGCGGCAGGATCTCCGCGAGCCGCTGGCGATCCTCGGGGCTGGGCTCGTCGTGTTCGCCGACCGGGTGGCGCGGCTTGCCCTGCCCGAGTACGGCGGCGACGTGGCCGGGTGGATCGACCAGTTCGACCGCCGCGGACCGATCGAACTCGCCGCGAACCAGGCCGACGGGCTCATCGAGCGGCTGGCCACGCTCGCCGACGCGCCGCGGATGGTGCTGCCCGCCTGGACCGGCTGGCGTGTCGAGTCGGGCGCGCCGCAGCCCAAGCTCGTGCTCGACGACTCGCCCTCGGTCGAGGACGACGCGGTCCCCGGTCGCCGCCGCGCCGCGCCCCGCGTGCAGCTCGCCGGCCGGATCTGGTTCGACTACGGCGGCATCCTCGTGGCCGCCGACGATCCCGCCGGTGGCGTGGCCGACACCACGCGGCGCATCCTGGCCCGGCGCGACCGGGCGGCCGAGCGCGCGGCGCTCGCGCTCCTGCCGCGGCATGGCGCCACGCCGGTGCGGCCCGCCGACGACGCCGACGCCGCGGCTCCCCACGTGCAGATCCCGCGGAGCCGGCTCGACGCCTCGGTCGCGCAGCTCGCCGCGGCCGGGTGGACCATCGAGGTCGCCGGCCGCCGCTACCGTCCCGCCGGGAGCGTGGCCTGGAACGTGACAAGCGGCATCGCCTGGTTCGAGCACTCGGCCGCCGTGGACTTCGGCGGCGTGACGGCCGAGCTGCCGGCGCACCTCGAGGCCCTGGCCCGCGGCGAGCGGTCGCTCGAGCTCGCCGACGGCTCGCTGGGCTTCATACCCGACGCCCTGGCCGCGCAGTTCGAGCCGATGGCGGCGCTCGCCCAGAAGCACGACGGCCGCCTCCGCTACGGCCGCATCCAGGCGGCCCTGCTCGACGCCCTGCTCGCCGGTCAGCCGCAGTCGCAGGTCGACGAGGCGTTCGAACGGATCCGCGAGGAGCTCGCCCGCGGCGAGCGGCCGGAGGTGGCCGACGAGCCGGAGGGCTTCCACGGCACGCTGCGGCACTACCAGCGCGAGGGCCTGGGCTGGCTCGTGTTCCTCGAGCGCATGGGCCTGGGCGGCTGCCTCGCCGACGACATGGGCCTCGGCAAGACGATCCAGGTGCTGGCCCTGCTCCTGCGGCGGCAGGCCGAGGTCCGCGCCGCCGGCATCGCCCAGCGACCCACGCTGGTGGTCGTGCCCAAGAGCCTGGTCTTCAACTGGCTGGAGGAGGCCCGCAAGTTCGCCCCGAGCCTGCGGGTGGTCAATTACACCGGCAACGACCGGGCCGAGGTGGCCGGCGCGCTGGCCGACTGGGACGTCGCGGTCACGACCTACGGCACGCTGCGGCGCGACGTCGTAGCCCATCGCGACGTGGAATTCGACTACGTGATCCTCGACGAGGCGCAGTCGATCAAGAACGCCGCCAGCCAGGCGGCCAAGGCCTGCCGGCTGCTCCGCGCCCGCCATCGCCTGGCGCTCACGGGCACGCCGGTGGAGAACCACATCGGCGAGCTGTGGAGCATCTTCGAGTTCCTCAATCCCGGCCAGCTCGGCAGCGCCGGCCGGCTGCGGAAGTTCCTCGCCGAGGGCCGCGGCAGCACGGAGATCGTGGCCCGCGCGGTCCGCCCCTACCTGCTGCGCCGCACCAAGTCCCAGGTGCTCTCCGATCTCCCCGAGAAGACCGAGCAGACGCTGTTCGTGGAGCTCGGCGAGGAGCAGCGGAAGGGGTACGACGAGCTGCGCGAGCACTTTCGCCTGGAGCTCGCCGGCCGCATCGGCCGCATGGGCATGGGCCGGGCCCGGATCGCGGTGCTCGAGGCGCTCCTGCGGCTGCGGCAGGCGGCCTGCCACCCGGGCCTCATCGACCCCGCGCGCGTGGACGAGTCGGGCGCGAAGATCGAGACGCTGCTCGAGCAGCTCGAGGAGGTGCTCGACGAGGGGCACAAGGCGCTCGTGTTCAGCCAGTTCACGAGCTTCCTCTCGATCCTCCGGCGCCGGCTCGACGAGCGAAAGACGGTCTACGAATACCTCGACGGCCGCACCACCGACCGGCAGGCCCGCGTGCAACGCTTCCAGGAGGATCCCGACTGCCGGCTGTTCCTCGTGAGCCTCAAGGCCGGCGGCCAGGGCCTCAACCTCACCGCGGCCGACTACATCTACATCCTCGACCCCTGGTGGAATCCGGCTGTCGAGGCCCAGGCGGTCGACCGGGCCCACCGCATCGGCCAGACGCGACGGGTGTTCGCCTACCGGCTCATCGCCCGCGACACGGTGGAGGAGAAGATCGTGGCCTTGCAGGACCGCAAGCGGGAGCTTGCCGAGTCGATCGTGCGGGCCGACGACGGCGTCGTCGCCGGCCTCACCGCCGAGGACGTCGAGCTGCTCTTTTCTTGATGGAGCGCGGCACAGCCCTCCATGGCCTGTGCCGCTTTCGTCGACAAGTGGAAACGCCGAGGGTTTCCACGGTCGGCGGGCTCGCATCCGGCGAGCCCAACGTGGCGCTGCCTTCAGCATGTAGCGCGGCACAGCCCTCCATGGCCTGAGCCGCTCACGAAATCCTCACGCAGCGCTCACGCGTCGCTCACGCAATTCTCGCGCGTTTCTCACGCGACGCTCAACAAGCCCTCACAGACCGTGGGCATTCTGCCGCCATCGTCGTCAATGGCGTTCGCTGTTCTCCCCCCGAGGTCTGTGCCATGAAGTTTCACATGTTCGTTCGCGTCCTCGTGCCGGCGTTCGCGGCTGCGGCCGCCTGTCTCGCCGGCTCCGGGTGGCTGCCCGCGTTCGCCGGTCCGTTCACGGCCGGCACGGTCGTCGTCGAGCGGCTTGGCGATGGCACCACGACGCTCAGTAACGCAGCGGCGGCCATCTCCGTCCTCGAGGTGACCACGTCGGGCAGCCTCGCCCAGACGATCACGCTCGCCACGACCGGATCGAATCAGCAGACCGATTCAGGCTCCGCCACGTCCGACGGCTACCTCAACACCTATTTCTCCGGCGGGGTCGGCTATGTGTCGGTGCCGGGCTACAACAACGCAGTCGGCACGGCCTCCGTCGCGTCCCAAAACTCGAAGGTCAACTCCACGCTCGACGCCTCGGGCAGCGTGATCAACCGCACGCTGTTCCCCACCGGCGGGCCAAGCGGCACGCCTCCGTCGCCGTTCTCCGGCAACAACTTCCGCTCGAGCATCGCCACGAGCGGCAGCACGTTCTACGCAGCCGGCACGGCGTCGGGTAGTCCAAACACCGGTGGTGTCTGGTACTACAACGGCACAGCATTCACCCAGGTGAGTAGCACGGCTGCCACAGTCGGCGTCACGAATGTCCGCAACGTCGAGATCTACAACAATCAGCTGTATTTCTCGAGTTCCTCCGGCACCTTCCTGGGCGTCAGTTCGCTCGGCTCCGGGCTGCCGAACAGCGGACCGGTGTTGCCAGCCCTCCAGATCAACGCTGGCGCAGGATCGAGCATCTACGGCTTCGTGATGTTCTCCACCGGCTCGCAGGGTGCCGGCGTGCTCGATCTTGCCTATCTGGCAGATGATCGCAGTACGGCTGGCGGCGGCATCCAGAAGTACACGTTCAACGGCACGGCGTGGTCAAGCTCGTGGTCGCTGCTCGTCGGGGCCTCGGGCACGAGCACGCTGCAGTCGGGCACCGGTGCCGGCTTCGCCGGCCTGCGAGGTCTCGCCGGAACGTATGACGCGGTGACTGGTGCCACGCTCTACGCCACCACGACCGAAACGACCAACAACCGCCTGATCTCGATCCTCGACAACGGGCTCACCACGCCCTCGACCTACACGACGCTCCAGTCCGCCGGCGCGAACTACGTCTTCCGCGGCGTGGATTTGTCGCCCGCCGCCGTGCCCGAGCCCTCGTCGCTCGCGCTGGCCTTCGTCGGATGCGCGGCCGCCGGCTGGCGTCTCATGCGGCGCCGCAACACGCGATCGACCACGCCTCGTGGTCCCCTGCAGAGCCATACATGAACGCTGATCGTCGACTCGCCTGAGCGCCGCCCTTGCCCGCATCGTGCGGCCTGTCAGAGGTGGCATTTGTGTCATCCGGTCTCCCTCCGAAAGGTTCCATCATGAACGTCATTCAGGTCCTGAGAGTCTTCCGTGGTTTCACCGCACGGGTCGCGCCGTCGCTCGTCGTCTCGACCCTCCTGGTGTTGATCGTGTCGCTGGTGGCGTTCGCACCGCGGGCGTCCGGGTCGCTGTTGATCACCGAGATCAACTCCAACGGCACCGGCGGCGACTTTTTCGAGGTCTACAACTCCGGCGCCTCGGCTGTGGATCTCTCCGGCTGGCGGTGGTCGGACTACGACGTGCGCAATTGGGC
>JBJTIV010000418.1:0-4636 GCA_046095145.1 Planctomycetaceae bacterium | reverse complement strand
CTTCGGGAGGATCCTCGCATGAGCCGGGCCGTGAACGCATTTGTGGGATCGCTCGTGGCCGACGCCATGGCCATGCCGGTGCACTGGTATTACGACCAGCGGGCCCTGCTTCGAGACTATCCCGAGTTTGCCACGCCCGATCCCGGCTACGTCGCCCCGCGCAGCCCCCACGCCGACAGCATCCTCTGGCGGTCGAGCTACACACCGCTCAACGAGAAGGGCGACATCCTGCGCGAGCAGGCGGAGTTTTGGGGCAGGCGCGGCGTCCACTACCACCAGTTCCTCGCCGCCGGCGAGAACACGCTCAACTACCGGCTCGCGGCCGAACTCTTCGCCCTGCTCCGCCGCACGCGCGACTACGACCCCGAGCGCTGGCTCGACCACTACGTCGCCTTCATGCTCGAGCCCGGCCGGCACCGCGACACCTACGTCGAGGAGTATCACCGCCACTTCTTCACGAACCTCGGCGCGGGCCGCAAGCCGATCAACTGCGGCGTCCGCGACGTGCACATCGGCGGCCTCGTGCCCGTGGCGGCGATCGTGGCCGGCCTCGGCCCGCGGCATCCCGACCTGCGGTGGATCGTCCGCGTGCACGTGGGCCTCACGCACAAGGACGACGAGGTGCTCGCGGCCGCCGACGCGCTCGTGCGGATGCTGGTGCGGCTCACCCGCGACGACCGCGCGGCCGAGGACGTCCGCGACGTGATCCTCGAGGAGGGCCGCGACTGGATCTCGGAGGCGAAGGTCCGCGCCTGGGAGCGGGCCGCCGCGACCGGACCGGCCGCCTGTCCCGACCGGGCCGTCGTGGGCGGCATCCTCAGCCCCGCCTGCTACATCCCCGACGCGTTCCCCGCGGCCCTCTACCTCGCGTGGCGGCACGCCGGCGACGTCGGATCCGGCCTGCTCGCCAACGCGCGGTGCGGCGGCGACAACTGCCACCGCGGCGCCGTGGTCGGACCCCTCCTGGCCGCCACGGCACCGATCCCGCGCCCCGTGCTGGAAGGGCTGTCGGCCGCCGGTAGACTTTCAGATTCGCACGACGACTCGCAGCCAGTCCCCGAGAGCATCGCATGAATCCCCTCGCCACGGCGGCCGCCTCGGCCGCCACCGACCGCTTCGCCGACCTCGCCCGTCCACTCGTGCCGACGCGCACCATCCTGCTCACGGCCGACCCCGCCGCGGCCGACCCCGTGGCCGCGAAGCGGGCGGAACTGCGGCGTTACTTCCACCAGACCTGCGAGATCTACGACCGGCTCTTCGCCCTGATCCGCGACGACGCCTCCTACTACGAGCGCTACGAGCCGCTGCGGCATCCGCTGATCTTCTACTTCGCCCATCCGGCGGTGTTCTACGTCAACAAGCTCACCGCCGGCCGCCTGATCCCCGAGCGGATCGATCCCGTCCTCGAGGCGATGATGGCCGTGGGGGTCGACGAGATGTCGTGGGACGACCTCAACACGGCCCACTACGACTGGCCCGCCGTCGCCACGGTCCGCCGCTACCGCGCCGCGCAGCGCGAGCTCGTCGACCGCTTCATCCAGCACATGCCCCTCGAGCTGCCCGTCCGCTGGAACTCCCCCGCCTGGGTGATCCTCATGGGCATCGAGCACGAGCGGATCCACCTCGAGACCTCGAGCGTGATCATGCGGCAGATGCCGCTCGACGAGCTGCGTCACGGCGCGGATCTCACGGCCGAGGAGCGGCGGCTGTGGGGCACCTGCCCGGATCGCGGCCCGGCGCCTCCCAACGAGTGGCTCGCGGCGGGCCCCCGGAAGGTGCGGCTCGGCAAGCGCGACGACGACCACACCTACGGCTGGGACAACGAGTATGGCGTCGAGGAGGTCGACCTGCCGGCGTTCCGCGCAGGCCGGCGGCTGGTGTCGAACGGGGAGTTCCTCGACTTCGTGACCGACGGTGGCTACCGCGAGGAGCGGTGGTGGACCGAGGAGGGCCGGGGCTGGCTCCACTACACGCGGGCGGAACACCCCAGGTTCTGGCTGCGGCGCGGCGGCGCCTTCCTGCAGCGCAACCTGCTCGACGAGATACCGCTGCCGGCGAACTGGCCGGTCGAGGTGAACTGCCTCGAGGCGCAGGCCTACTGCGCGTGGCTGGCGGCCCGGACCGGCGAGAACGTGCTCCTCCCCACCGAGGCCCACTGGCAGGCGCTCCGCGAGACCGTGCCCGGCGACCAGCCGACCTGGGATCCCGCGCCCGGCAACGTCAACCTCGAGCACTTCGCGTCGAGCTGCCCCGTCGACGCCTTCCCGCAAGGGGAGTTCTGCGACGTCGTCGGCAACGTCTGGCAGTGGACGCGGACGCCGATCATGCCCTTCAAGGGCTTCGAGGTGCATCCGCTCTACGACGACTTCTCGGTGCCCACCTTCGACGGCCGCCACAACCTCATGAAGGGCGGCTCGTGGATCTCCACGGGCGACGAGGCGCTGGCCAGCGCCCGCTACGCCTTCCGCCGCCACTTCTTCCAGCACGCGGGCTTCCGCACGATCGTGGAGGAGCCGGGCAACGAGGCCGTCACGGCGGGCACGCGGCTCTACGAGACCGACCAGCTCGTCACGCAGTACCTCGACTTCCACTATTTTGACGCCGCTTCCGGCGGGTTTGACGCCGCTTCCGGCGGGTTTGACGCCGCTTCCGGCGGGTTTGACGCCGCGTCCGGCGGGTTTGACGCCGCGTCCGGCGGGTTTGACGCCGCGTCCGGCGGGTTCGACGCCGCGGCGCCGGCGCCGCCGCTGGGCGTGCCGAATTTCCCCCAGGCCTGCGTCGCGGCCACGATGCCCTGGGTGCCCGCCGACCGCCGCCGTCGCTGCCTCGACGTCGGCTGCTCCGTGGGCCGCTCGGCGCTGGAATTCGCCAGGCACTTCGACCACGTCGACGCGATCGACTTCTCGGCCCGGTTCATCCAGTCCGGCGTCCGCCTGCAGCAGGGCGACGAGGTGCTCTACGAGGTCCCCACCGAGGGCGAGCTCACGGTGTCGCGCGCCGTGTCGCTCGACCGCATCGGCCTGGCCGACGTCGGGCACAAGGTGCTCTTCATGCAGGGCGACGCCTGCAACCTCAAGGCCATCTTCACCGACTACGACCTCGTGTTCGCCGGCAACCTCGTCGACCGGCTCTACGATCCGGCCCTGTTCCTCGCCGAGATGCCGCGGCGGGTCCTGCCGGGCGGCCTGCTCGTGATCACGTCGCCCTACACGTGGCTCGAGGAATACACTCCGAAGGCCAAGTGGACCGGCGGCCGCCGGGAGCACGGCGAGCCGCTGTCGACGCGGGCGGGGCTGGAGCGGGCGCTCGCCGCGTCGTTCTCGCTCCTCCATGCCCAGGACGTCCCCTTCGTGATCCGCGAGACGTCACGGAAGCACCAGCACACGATCGCGGAAATGACGGTCTGGCGGCGGCACGAGACGTGACCCGACCGCCAGCCATGTCGGGCCCGATCTCCCCGCCCGCCGAGATCTCGATCCCGCCGAGCCCCGGCCCGGTGTGCGGCGCGGTGCGGCCGCCGGGATCGAAGAGCATCACCAACCGGGCGCTCGTCTGCGCGGCGCTCGCCCGGGGCGAGAGCCTGCTCTCGGGCGTCCTCGACAGCGACGACACCCGCGTGATGGTCGCGGGCCTCGCCGCCCTCGGCATGCGGCTCGACCCCGACTGGGACCGTGGCACCGTCCGCGTCGTCGGCGCCGCCGGCGCGATCCCGGCCGCCGCCGCCGCCATCGACTGCGCGGCCAGCGGCACCACGATGCGGTTCCTGTCGGCGGTCTGCAGCCTCGGTCGCGGCAGCTACCGTCTCGACGGCACGGCCCGCATGCGGCAGCGGCCGATCGGCGACCTCGTCGCGGCGCTCCGCGATCTCGGCGTCGACGCCGCCGCGGAGAGCCCCGGCGGCTGCCCGCCGGTGGTGATCCGCTCGTCCGGCCTCGCGGGGGGCGAGGTGCGGGTGCGCGGCGGCACGTCGAGCCAGTTCGCCAGCGGCCTGGCGATGGCGGCGGCGTGCACCCCGCGCGGGATGCACATCGAGTTCGAGGGGGCGCTCGTCTCCGTGCCCTACCTGGAGATGACCCGACGCGTCATGGAGGGGTTTGGCGCGCGGTTCGAGGAGGCCGGCGACCGCGGCTGGCGGATCGCGCCGGGGGGCTACGCGGGCCGCGGCTACGCGGTGGAGCCCGACGCCTCGGCGGCGAGCTATTTCGCGGCCGTCGCCGCGATCACCGGCGGCCAGGTGCGGATCGACGGCCTGTCACGCGCGAGCCTGCAGGGTGACGTGGCCTTCTGCGACGTGCTCGGACGGATGGGCTGCGGCGTCACCTGGCACGACGCCCCGGACGGCGGCGCGGTGACGGTGTCCGGCCGGGCGAGCCGTGGGGTCGACGTCGACATGAACGCGATCAGCGACACGGTGCCGACGCTGGCCGTGGTCGCGTTGTTCGCCGCCGGACCGACCACGATCGCCAACGTGGCCCACATCCGCGACAAGGAGACCGACCGCATCGCCGACCTCGTCCGCGAGTTGCGCCGCCTCGGCGCCGACGTCGAGGAGCGGTCCGACGGACTCGTGATCCGGCCGGCACCGCTGCATGGCGCGACGCTCGACACCTATGACGACCACCGCATGGCGATGAGC
>JBJTIV010000417.1:0-2402 GCA_046095145.1 Planctomycetaceae bacterium | reverse complement strand
GCTCCGGCGTGCCCCAGGCCTCGGCCACCCGGCGCACCCCCGCGGCCAGGTCCGGGAGCAGGCGGTCGAGTTCGGCCATCAGGGTCCTCGCCTGCCAGACGAACATGCTGGCGTTCCACAGGTGATTGCCCGACCGGGCATAGGTCTCGGCCGTCGCCCACGAACACGACGGCGCGGCCCGCGGCAGCAGCCCGCGCGGCCGCGACGCGGGCGGCCTTCTCCGCCGGCGCGAGGCCGCCGGCCGCCCGGTCGATGCCCACGGCCGCCGCCGCATGCCGCACCGCGGCCGGCGCATCCCCGGAGAGCACCTCGAGCGCTTGCCCGTCGCGCCGCAGCCGATCCACGACCGCCGCCGCCTCGGGCCGCGGGGCATCGGCGATCCCGACCCCCCCCGCGAGCCGGCCGTCGACGGCGGCGAGCACGATCGTCGCCCCCGTCGCCTCCACCTCGCGCACGGCGGACCGGTCACGGAGCGTCGCCGTGCCCACGCCCTCGTCCTCCATGAAGGCCGGGCTGCCGACGCGCACCCGGCGGCCTGCGACCGTGCCGACGACCCCGCGGCCCACCGCGGCGGTGACGTCGCTCGGGGCGGACGGATCGATGCCCGCGCCGCGGGCCGCGGCGGTGAAGGCCGCGCCGATGCCGTGGCCGCTCGTGGCCTCGACCGCCGCCGCGAGCCCGAGCACGTCCCACAGCGCCGGATCCGTGAGCGGCACGGCGGCTTCCCCTTGGGCGAGCCCCGCCGCCACGATCCGCGGGCGGCCCTGGGTGAGCGTGCCGGTCTTGTCGAAGAGGATCGCGCCGGCGCCGGCCAGCAGTTCCATCGCCTCGGCGGAGCGCACGAGCACGCCCTCCCGCGCGCCGCGGCCGATCGCCACGGTCATCGCCAGCGGCGTCGCGAGCCCGAGGGCGCAGGGGCAGGCGACCACGAGCACGCTCACGGCCGACACGAGCCCGAGCGCCAGCCGCGGCTGCGGGCCGAACGTCGCCCAGGCGACGAAGGTGGCCAGCGCGATCGCGAGCACGGCCGGCACGAACGCCGCCGCGATCCGGTCGGCCAGCCGCTCGACGGGGGCCCGCCGCTCGTGGGCCTCGCGGACGAGCCGCGCGATGCGGGCCACGAGCGAGTCGCTCGCCGCGGCGGTGGCCTCCACGACGATCGCGGCCGGGCCGTTGATCGCGCCGCCGAGCACGCGGTCCCCGACGCCCCTGGCGACGGGCAGCGATTCCCCGGTGAGCAGCGATTCATCGCACGTGGTGGCCCCCTCGCGGACGGTGCCGTCGACTGGCACACGGCCGCCGGGCGCGATGCGCACGAGGTCGCCCACGCCCACGGCCGCCAGCGGCACGGTCTCGACGCCGCCCCCCGGCAGGAGCCGGTCGGCCGTGGCCGGGGCGAGGTCCATGAGCCCGCGGATCGCCGCCGTGGTGCCGCGGCGGGCCCGGCTCTCGAGCAGTTGCCCGAGCAGCACGAGCGCCACGATCGTGCCGGCCGACTCGAAGAACACCTCCACGCTGCCGTCGGTCCGGCGGAAGGCCGCCGGAAAGAGTCCCGGCGCCACCGTGGCCACGACGCTCGTGGCCCAGGCCACGAGCACCCCGAGCGCGACGAGCGAAAACATGCCCGGCCGGCCGGCGCGGAAGCCGGCGAGGCCCCCGGCGAGGATCGGCCACCCGGCCCAGAACACGATCGGCGTGGCCAGGCAGAGCTGCACCCAGTTGCCGCGGGTGCCCGAGAGCCCGAGCCGCTCGCACCAGGCTGCCAGCGCATGGCCGCCGGTCCACGCCGGCAGGACATGACCGAGCATCGGGCCCATCGCCACGAGCAGGAGCGCCGCCGCGAGCACGGCCGCGGCCACGAGCCGCACGATCTCCAGCCGCCGCGCGGCGACGGCGCCGGCCGGCTGGCCGATCGGCTCGAGCGCCATCCCGCACAGCGGGCAGGCGCCCGGCCCCGGCGCCGTGACCTGCGGGTGCATCGGGCACGTCCACCCGAGTTCGCCCACGGCGGCCCGCGCGCAGCAGGGCTTCACGCCGCCGGCCGCCGCCGGCTCCGGGCCCGGCTGGATGACATCGAGTTTCATGCCACCGTTCATGCTACGCCGGCGCGTGCGACCGGGCCCCAAACGCCGCCAGCAACCGGGCCGCGGCTCCCGAATCGATGGCCTCCTCGGCAACGGCCCGGGCCGCGGGCAGGTCGGCGGCCCGGCCGGCGGCCCAGAGCACCGCCGCGGCGTTGAGCACCACCACGTCGCGTCGCGGGCCCCGCTCGCCCGCGAGCACGCCGCGGATCGCCGCGGCCGTGCTCGCGGCGGCGCTCCTGCTCGTGGCGATGGGCCCGATGCTCGGTCATGTCCTGCCGGCGTGGACCGGCGGCCATGCGCTGGCAGCCTGGTGCGAGC
>JBJTIV010000416.1:0-5875 GCA_046095145.1 Planctomycetaceae bacterium | reverse complement strand
CTCGTGGCCGCCGCCGAGCTCGCCCACCATGACGGGCTGGAACCGTCGCTCGAGGGCCGCGTCCTTCTCGATGTGCTTGCGGTACTCGTCGAGCGTGGTGGCGCCGATGCAGCGGAGCTCGCCGCGGGCGAGCGCCGGCTTGAGCAGGTTCGCCGCGTCGGAGCCCCCCTCCGCGGCCCCGGCGCCGATCACGGTGTGGAGCTCGTCGATGAACAGGATCACGTTCCCGGCGGCCGCCTCGACCTCCCGGAGGATCGCCTTGAGCCGGTCCTCGAACTCGCCCCGGTACTTCGTGCCGGCGATCAAGGCGCCCAGGTCGAGGGCCACCACCCGACGGTTCTTCAGCGTCTCCGGCACGTCGGACTGCACGATCCGCAGGGCCAGGCCCTCGGCGATCGCCGTCTTGCCCACGCCGGGCTCGCCGATGAGCACGGGATTGTTCTTCGTGCGGCGCGAGAGCACCTGGATCACGCGGCGGATCTCGGAGTCGCGGCCGATCACCGGGTCGAGCTTGCCCTGGCTGGCCCGCTTCGTGAGGTCGATGCCGTATTTCTCGAGGGCCTGGAACTTCTCCTCCGGGTTCTGGTCGGTCACCCGCGACTGGCCGCGCACGGCCTGCAGCGCGGCGAGCAGTTCCTGCTCGCCGATCGCGGCCAGCCTGAGCACGTCCCGGGCCTTGGAGGGCACCTTCGCCAGCGCCAGGAGCAGGTGGTCGGTGGAGACGAACTCGTCCTTCATGGTGTGCGACTCGGCCGTGGCCGCCTCGAACACCTTCATGAGCTCCTGGTCGGGCTGCGGCTGGGCGCCCCCCTGCACCTTGGGCAGGTGCGAGAGCTCGGCCTCCAGGATCCGCTGCAGGTGCGCGCGGTCGGTGCCGATCTTCTCGAGCAGCGGCTGCACGATCCCCTCGCGCTCGGCGAGGAGCGCCTGGAGCAGGTGCACCGGCGTGATCTGCGGATTCCCGCGATCCGCCGCGAGCTCCAGCGCCCGCTGCACCGCTTCCTGCGCCTTGATCGTGAACTTCTCGAACCGAAACGCCATGGCCTTACTCCTCCTCCCTCACCGCCCTCACATCACTGATACGGATCCCCGCAATCTCCGTCCCACGCCTCACGTTCCGGGCTGCCGCGAGGGGTTGGCCGTCGCCCTGAGAGCCGGCGTTGCTGGCCAGCGCAGCCCAGGATGGGCGGAGCGCAGGCAGCATCGAGTGAGCGAAGCCCAGGATGGGCGGAGCGAACGTCCGGCGACGGGGCGCGGCCAACCCCGAGCCTCGCGAACGCCCGCGCATCATCCGCGACGGACCCGTATCACCCCTTCACCTCGAACTCCGCATCGATCGTGTCGTCCGGGCCCTTGCCCGTGCCGGCCGCGGCGGCGCCCTCGGGCGTGCCGGCCCGCTGCTGGGCGGTGGCCTCGTAGACCACCTTCGACAGCGCGTGGGCCGCCTGCTCGAGCGCGCCGTGGGCCGAGTTGATGGCGTCGACGTCGTCGCCCTTGGCCATCTCGCGGGCCTTGGCGATCGCCGCCTCGAGCGGCGCCTTGTCGGCGGCCGAGAGCGTCGCGTCGTGCTCCTTCATCAGCTTCTCGGTCTGAAAGCAGAGCGTCTCGGTCTTGTTGCGGGCCTCGGCCAGGCGGAGCTTCCGCTTGTCGTCTTCGGCGTGGCTCTCCGCATCCTGCCGCATCCGCTCGATCTCCGACTCGTTGAGGCCGCTCGACTGCTCGATGCGCACCGTCTGCTCCTTGTTGGAGCCCAGGTCCTTCGCGCTCACCGAGAGGATGCCGTTGGCATCGATGTCGAACTTGACCTCGATCTGGGGAGTGCCGCGCGGGGCCGGCGGGATGCCCTCCAGGTTGAACTGTCCCAGCAGCCGGTTGTCGCGGGCCATGGGCCGCTCGCCCTGGAACACGCTCACGGTGACGGCCGTCTGGTTGTCGGCGGCCGTGCTGAAGACCTGCTTCCGCTCGGTGGGGATCGTGGTGTTGCGCTCCACGAGCTTCGTGAAAATGCCCCCCTCGGTCTCGATGCCCAGGCTGAGCGGCGTGACGTCGAGCAGGAGCACCTCCTGCACGTCGCCGCCGAGCACGCCCCCCTGGATCGCGGCGCCCAGCGCCACCACCTCGTCGGGGTTCACGCCCTTGTGGGGCTCCTTGCCGAAGAGCTTCTTGACCAGCTCCTGCACCTTCGGGATCCGGGTCGAGCCGCCCACGAGCACGACCTCGTCGATGTCCTTGGGATCGAGCTTGGCGTCCTTGAGGGCCTGGAGCACGGGGCCGCGGCAGCGCTCGATGAGCGGGTCGGAGAGCTTCTCGAACTCCGCCCGGCTGATCGTCATCTGCAGGTGCTTGGGGCCCGAGGCGTCGGCCGTGATGAAGGGGAGGTTGATGTCGGTGCTCTGGGCGCTCGAGAGCTCCTTCTTCGCCTTCTCGCAGGCCTCCTGGAGCCGCTGCATCGCCATCGCGTCGCGGCGCAGGTCGATCCCCTGCTCCTTCTGGAACTGGTCGGCCACGTGGTTGATGAGCGTCTGGTCGAAGTCGTCGCCGCCGAGGTGCGTGTCGCCGTTGGTGCTCACCACCTGGAACACGCCGTCCTTCGACACGTCGAGCACCGACACGTCGAACGTGCCGCCGCCGAGGTCGAACACCACGATCTTCTCGTCCTTCTTCTTCTCCAGGCCGTAGGCGAGCGCGGCCGCCGTCGGCTCGTTGACGATCCGCATCACCTCGAGGCCCGCGATCTGGCCGGCGTCCTTCGTGGCCTGCCGCTGGGCGTCGTTGAAATACGCCGGCACCGTGATGACGGCCTTGTTCACCTTGTGGCCCAGGTAGGCCTCGGCCGACTCCTTGAGGGCCCGGAGCACCTTCGCCGAGATCTCCGGCGGCGTGAACTCCTTGTCGCCCGCCTTCACCTTCACGTAGTCCTGCGGGCCGCCCACGACCTCGTAGGGCACCATCTTCTCCTCGGTCGCCACCTCGTTGTGACGCCGGCCCATGAACCGCTTGATCGAGTAGACGGTGCGCTTGGGATTGGTGACGGCCTGCCGCCGGGCGATGTCGCCCACGAGGGTCTCGCCCTTGTCGTTGAAGGCCACCACGCTCGGCGTGAGGCGATTGCCCTCCTTGTTCGCGATCACCTTGGGCTCCTTGCCCTCCATCACCGCCACCACGGAGTTCGTGGTGCCCAGGTCGATGCCGATGATCTTCTCGCCCTGCTTCGTCGCCATGAGTCGTGTTCCTCGGTGTACGCCAGAATTGTCCGTCGCCCGGACCTGCCCGGGAAAAAGCAAAGCCCGTGCCAGCCGCCCGGCCCGGGGCGACGCCGGCAACGCGGGCCGTATTTACTGGGCACTTCTTCGGGGTACAGTTGGCAGGGTCGCGCCGCCAGGATGCGGAGCCGCCGGTCGCGGCTGCCATTTTGGCCGTTGGGTCGTCCGCCATGGCCAAAGCCTCGCCCTCCCCGTCGTCCGACGGCGGCCGCACGCCGGGCCTCGCCGCACTGCGGTCGCAGATCGACGCGCTCGACCGCGAACTCGTGGGCCTGATGAATCAGCGCGCCGAGGTGGCCCGGCAGATCGGCCAGCTCAAGCAGTCGGCCGGCCAGCAGACCTACGACCCGGCCCGCGAGGAGCTCGTGCTCGGCCGCGTCACGGCCTCGAACGCGGGGCCGCTGTCCGACGAGTGCCTGAAGTCCGTGTGGCGGGAGCTGATCTCGGGCTCCCGCGCCATCGAGCAGCACCTGCGGGTGGCGCACCTCGGCCCGGCCTGGACCTACAGCCATCTGGCCGCGCTGCATCGCTTCGGCAACTCGGTCGACTTCGTGCCGGTGGCGAGCATCTCGGCGGCCTTCGAGGAGGTGGCGGCCGGCCATTCCCACTTCGGCGTCGTGCCGCTGGAGAACTCCACCGACGGCCGCATCGCCGACACGCTCGACAACCTCTCGCGGCTGCCGGTGAAGATCTGCGCCGACGTCCCGCTGCGGATCCACCACAACCTGCTGGCCGCCTGCGACCGCTCCGCGATCGACACGGTCTACAGCCGTCCCCAGGCCCTGTCCCAGTGCCGCAACTGGCTCTCGCGCCACCTGCCGGCGGCCCGGCTCGTGGAGGTGACGAGCACGGCCGTGGCGGCGGAGACCGCGGCGAAGACGCCGCGGGCGGCGGCCATCGCCAGCCGGCAGGCCGGCGTGCATTACGGCCTCGACGTGCTGGCGGAGAACATCGAGGACGTGGCGGGCAACACCACCCGCTTCGCCGTCATCGGCCACGCCGACGCGGGTCGCACCGGCAAGGACCGGACGGCCCTGATGTTCGAGATCGAGCACAAGCCCGGCGGTCTGGCCGACGCGCTGTCCATCCCCAAGCGACAGAAGCTCAACCTCACCTGGATCGAGTCGTTCCCGATGCCCGGCCAGGAGCGGGGCTACGTGTTTTTCGTGGAGCTCGAGGGGCACCGCGGCGATCTCCGCGTCCGCCGGGCGATCGCGGCCCTCGAGAAGAAGTGCACGCGGGTCGTGATCCTGGGCTCCTACGCGGCTGCCACGCCGGTGGGCTGAGCGCCGCAGCCGCCGGCCAGCGGCGGACGGTATCGCGAATCCGCTCCCGCGGGACGCCACCGCGGCTTTTGGATCGCAGCGCGGGTCGATACGCTGGCGGGCGTCACGCCAGCCCCAGGAGGCCCGCATGCCCGCCCGCAGAACGATCGTCGCCGGCAACTGGAAGATGAACCTCGACCGCGAGCAGGGCCGCGCCCTGGCCGCGGACGTGGCGGCCCGCCGCGACGAGGCGGCAGCCGCGGAGCTCGTGCTCTGTCCGCCGGCCGTGTACCTCGAGGCCGTCGGCGGCGCGCTCGCGGCCGCGACGTCCGACGTGGGACTCGGCGCCCAGAACGCCCACGACAAGTCGAGCGGTGCGTTCACCGGCGAGGTCGCCCCGGCGATGCTCGCCGACGTCGGCTGCCGCTACGTGATCCTGGGCCACTCCGAGCGGCGCACGCTGTGCGGCGAGACCGACACAGCCGTCAACGCCAAGGTGAAGGCGGCCCTGGCCGCCGGCCTCGTGCCCATCGTGTGCGTGGGCGAGACGCTCGCGGAGCGCGAGGCGGGCCGCACCGCCGCCGTCGTGGAGACGCAGGTGACGGGCTCGCTCGCCGGCCACTCCCCGACCGACCTCGAGAGGATCGTCGTCGCCTACGAGCCGGTGTGGGCGATCGGCACGGGCAAGGTGGCCACGCCGGAGCAGGCGCAGGAGGTCCACGCGCAGATCCGCCGGCTGCTCGGGCGACTCGCCTCGCCCGCGGTGGCCGACCGCATCCGCATCCAGTACGGCGGCAGCGTGAAGCCCGACAACGTGGCGGACCTCGCCTCGCAGCCCGACATCGACGGGGCGCTGGTGGGCGGCGCGAGCCTCAAGGCCGACGACTTCCTGGCGATCGCCGCCGCCTTCGCCCGAGCCTGACGCGGCCGGGGTAGGCCCGCCCCGGTCGCCGCGATACGCTACCGCTTTCGCGATCACTCGCGTTCCCCCCACCCGCTTCCCCGCTCCTCCGCCATGCTCACGCTCGTCCGCTTCGCCCTCGGCTTGATGCTCGTCCTCACGTCGCTGTTCCTCATCCTGCTCGTGCTCATCCAGCGCGGACGCGGCGGCGGCCTCACCGGCGCCCTCGGCGGGGCGGGCGGCCAGAGCGCCTTCGGCACGAAGGCCGGCGACGTGTTCACGAAGATCACGGTGGGCGTGGCGGCCTTCTGGATCGGCCTCTGCATCCTCTCGCTCAACATGCTCGGCCAGCAGCAGTCGCTCTTCAGCGGCACGCTCGGCGGCAGCGCCCCGCAGGCGATCATGCCCACCACGCCTCCGGCGGGTGGTCCGCCGGCGACCGACGC
>JBJTIV010000415.1:0-4304 GCA_046095145.1 Planctomycetaceae bacterium | reverse complement strand
AGGCCGACACCCGCGTGGCCCGGGCCAACGCCGAGGGCCGCCGGGCGATGGCCGTGGCCCGCGAGCAGGAGATGATCGCGAGCATCGAGGAGAGCCGTGCCGGCCTCGTGCAGTCGGAGGCCGAGGTGCCCAAGGCCGTGGCCGACTCGCTCGCCTCGGGCCAACTCGGCATCTTCGACTCCTACAAGCTGCGGAACCTGCAGGCCGACACCGACATGCGCCGGTCGATCGCGGGCGGCACGCCGACGGCCGCCACGGCGACCTGACCCGACCCGCCCGACCCGAGTCCGACCCGCGCTGGAGGGACGATGGCAGCCGCGCTTCCCCTCGCCGCCGGCCTCGACTGGCTCGAGGGCATCCTGCCGCTGCTGTTCCTGCTGGTGTGGATCGTGACGCAGGTGCGGAACCTGTTCCGCGGCGGCGACCGCGGCCGGCCGGCGGGGCCGGTGGTCGTGCGGCCGGCGCGGCCGGCACCCCGCGGGGACGACATGCGCGAGGATCTCGCGCGGCAGATCGAGGAATTCATCCGCCGCTCGTCCAGCGAAGGGGCCGCGCCGCCGGCGGGCCGGCCGCGTGACCGCGGCGACCGACCCGTGCCGCGTGGCGCCTCGGCCCCGCCGCCACCGCGCGGAACGCCGCCGCCGGCGCGCCAGCCGCGGCCCGTCGCCCGCGGCACGCGGCCGCCACGCGCCGCGTCGGCACCGGCCGCCACGCCACCGTCGCTGGGCTCGCTCGGCGGCCACGCCACCGACGTGTCGCGGCACGTGCACGACGCCTTCGCGCAGGAGATCGAGCACCTGCCGCCGGGACTGGCCGCAGGTGGTGCGCCGGCCGCGACGGCGACACCGGCCCGATCGCCGGCGGCCGACGTCGTCGCGGCGCTGCGCGATCCGGTCACGCTGCGGCAGCTCGTGATCGTCCGCGAGGTGCTCGACCGGCCGATCGACCGCTGGTGAGCCGGTCGGCATCGGCGGCTCCTGCTGGCGCGGCCGTGCTGGCACCGCGCAGCCTGCCCGGTCCGCCCCGCCGGGCCGGATGGCGTCGCCGCCGCGGGACCGCCGCGGGGCAAAAACAGCGTTTTGTGCGGCCGCCCGCCGGGCCGAAAATCGCGGCTTGAGCGGTCCGGGCACCTGGTCTACAAGGGCTGCGGAAGGACCGCTTCGGGCGGTCCGGACGGAGCGCGTAGACGAGGACGCCCAAGCCTCGTCTACGCGCTTTTTCACGCGGCGGCCCGGCCGCGCGTTCGGCACGCATCCACGGACGGATCCGCCGATCATGATGCTCGCTTCCGCGCGAACGGTGGTCCTGTCGGCGCTCCTCGCGCTCGTCGTTGCGCCGACCCGGGCCGAGTCGCCTCCGCCCGCGACGCTGCCGGTGACGGTGGGGCTGGCCAACTCCCACGCCTACCTGCGCAGCGGACCCGGCGACGACTTCTATCCGACCGAGCGGCTCGTCCGCGGGGCGGATGTGGAGGTGTGGGCGATCGACCGGGCGGGCTGGTGCGCCGTGCGACCGGTGGCGGGCAGCTCCAGCTGGATGCGGGCCGCCGACGTGGAGCCGCTGGACACCGCCGACCGGGGATCGCGGCCGCGCGGCGGCTACACGGGCGTGGTGGTCACCGACGGCGCGGTGGCGCGGGTCGGCTCGCAGCTCAACGACCTGCGGCACGTGTCGCAGGTGGCGCTCGAGGCCGGGGAGCGGGTGCGGGTGATCGAGGAGGTCGCGGTCGCATCCGGCCGGCACGCCGGCGCGTGGGTCCGCGTCGAGCCGCCGTCGGGAGAGTTTCGCTGGGTGCCCGGCGAGGAGCTGGCGCTGCCCGAGGGGCTCGCCGTCGAGGTCGAACAGCCGGTCGCCACGGCGGGGCTCTCGGCCGCCGGCGAGGCGCTCGCCGCCATCCGCGACGCGGGCTCGGCGGTGTCGCAGGCCGTGGCCGAGATCGAGGCCGTGCCGTCCGGGGCGAATGGCACCGAGCCGCCGGGGCTCCTGCCCGGGGGCAACGCCTTCACGCGGCTCGTCTCGGGCTGGCTGCCGCGCGGCACCAACGTGGTCGATCCCGCACCGGCCGCCGCGCCGACCGCGGTCGACGCCGGCGCCATGGCGGTGCCCGCCGACGAACTCGCCGACATCGACCTGGCCCTGTCGCTGGCCGTCACCGGGACGAGCGCCGACTGGAATCTGGCGCCCCTCCGCGACCGGCTGCGGATCGTGTCCGCGCGGGCCAGTTCCCCGTCGGAGCGGACGCGGGCGCAGGCGATCGATGCACGGCTGGCCCGATTCGAGTCGATCCAGGCCGGGCAGCGGGCGCTCGTGCAGGCCACGCCCGCGGCCGCGGAGCCGGTGCGCATCGGCGGCATGTGGTCGAGCCTGTCGGCGCTGGGGTCGCGGCCGATCCGCCCCGGCGTGCTTCCCGGCGGCGCGCCGGCGGGGGGCCAGCCGACCTGGACGCCGCCGGACCAGGCCGAGACCACCGGCCGGCTGGCGACCGTGATCTCCCGGCGGCCCGAGGCGCCGCGGTGGGCGCTCGTGGACGACCAGAACAACGTGATCGTGTTCGTCACGCCGCAGCCGGGCGTGAATCTCGCGCCGCTCGTGGGCCAGCAGGTCACGGTCCGCGGCGCGAAGGGCTTCATGCCCGAATACAAGCGGCCCTACCTGGTGGCCGCCGAGGCCCGCACGCGGCTCGCGGCCGCGCCGCCGGGCATGACCGACCGCACGCAATGAGCACGGCCGCGCGCGTCAGCGCGGCGCGGCGGCGTCGAGGTCGTCGGCGGGCAGCCAGCGCGACGCCAGTTCCGCGTGGACCTCGGCGTCGGCTTCCGCCCCCGCGACGGCGCCGCGGTCACCCGCGGCCAGCGCGGCCAGCGCCTCCCGGTCGTCGGGGCCCGTGCGCGACATGCGGCCCGTGAGCCGGGCCACGCCGGCGGGATTCCGCGTGGCGGCCGCGGAGAGCTGCGACACGAACAGCGAGATCTCGTGGAGGTTGGAGGCGGCCGTCTGCGCCACGAGCGGCTGGAGCACCTTCGTCACGAGCTCGAGGCCCACGCCGTCGACGTCGAGGAAGGCGTCGACCTGCACCGCCTGCCGCGGCCGCCCCGCGGCGTCGGCCGCGACGGGCCAGTGCCGCACGAGCACGAGGCAGGAGCCCGAGAGGTCGCGGGGCGAGAGCGGCCCGGTGTAGCCGCCGCGGCCGTGGAACACGAACAGGCCGCCGGCCCCGCGGCGCTCGTGGTGCAGGAGCCGCACGGCGCCGACCGTGCCCCAGCCGTCGGACAGCCGCCACTGCCCCGGTCCGACCGGGTCGAGCGCCAGGCGGCTGATGCCGAGCACCCGCCACAGGTCGACGAGCGTGTCGGGCTTCCGCAGGACGAAGTCGACGAGTTCGCCGTCGCAGGCCACGGTCTCCACCGGCAGCCGCCGGTAGAGCGCCGTCGCCCGCACCTGTCGCTCGACCAGGGCCCGCGTCGGCTGAGGCATGCGGTCGAGCGGCAGGACGGCCTCGGCCTGGCGACGCGCCTCGCGCGAGGACGTGCCGGAGTCGCCGTGGATCCCGGGCGCGGCGGCGCCCGCGGCGGCGGCCGCGAGCACCAGCGAACAGGCAGCGAGCCGGGCAGCGAGCGCCGTCATGCGTGTCCCCCCTGACCATCAACCCGGGTGATTGTTCGGCTGCCGCGGCTGCCGCAGCCCAGAGATTTCACCGCCCCGCCGACCGCGCGAAGCCGCGTCGACCCGCGGCTTTCCCAGTCCTCCGCGCTTCCCGGCGCGGACCCGCGGCAGGTCCCGGCACGGCATTGGCCCGTCGCCGCAGGTTTCCTACGATCCCGCCCCGCGCCACCACCCGTCCATCGCCCATGCTGCAGCTCCACGACCCCGCGGCCGTCGTCGACTCCGACGGCCCGCGCACTGCCGAGGCCCACGCCCCCACCGGGCTGCTCGCGCGGGCGCTCGTGGCCTGGACGCGATTCTGCCTGCGGATGCCGCTGGTGGTGATCGCGGCGGCGCTGCTCTCGGCCGGCGCCGCGGGCCTCGTGACGGCCCGCCACCTCGGCTACAAGGTGAGCCGGGTCGACCTGCTCGACCCGGAGAGCGACTACAACAAGCTCTGGATCGACTACATCCGCGAGTTCGGCGAGGACGACGACGCGGTGATCGTCGTCGAGGGCTCGTCGCGGGAGCAGGTGGTCGCCGTCCTCGACGAGCTGTCGGCCGCCGTGGCCCGCGACGGCGACCGGTTCCGCAGCGTGCTCCACGAGGTCGACCTGTCGCGGATCCGCGCCAAGGGGCTGCACTACCTGTCGCCGGAGGAC
>JBJTIV010000414.1:0-2004 GCA_046095145.1 Planctomycetaceae bacterium | reverse complement strand
GCGGGCACGTGCACGAGTTCACCGAGCGGCGCCGTGCCCCGTGGGCCCACGCGGCCGTGCAGCCCCAGCGCGAGGCCGCGGAGGCCGACGACCACCACGCTCCACCCCGCGGCGGCCGCCGCGGCGATCACGGCGCCGAGGCAGCCGTCGAGGAGCGTGAGCTGGCCCGCGAAGGCGTGGCGGATGCCCACGAGCAGATCGGGGTCGGCGTCGGCGGCCACGTCGAAGTCGGGCACGTCGGCGCCCGCGGGCGGCGGCGGATCATCGGGGTCGGCGTAGGCCTCGCGAAACTCGGCGGGCGCGTCCCAGCAGGTGCCGAGGCTCGTGGCATGCACCACCACGACCCGGTGCGCGCCGGCGGCGACGACGCCCTCCGCCGCGGCGGCGAGCCGCGCGAGGCAGGTGGCCTCCACCTCCCGCGCGGGCCCGGCCCGCGGTGCGGCGGCCGCGCGGATCAGCTCGGCGCCCGCCACGGTGGCCGTCTCGTCATCCGTGATGAACGCCGTCCGCCAGCCGCGCGCCGTGGCCGCCGAGCAGGTCGGCGAGCGTGGCCAGCGGCTCATCCGAAGTGGCGATCACGCGATCGAGCACGACGCCGCGTGCCGCCAGCGCCGTCAGCCGCGGCATCGCCACCCACGCGGCGCCGTAGGCCGGAAGGATCCACGCCGGCAGCCGATCGATCGCCACGACGAGCAGACCACCGGGATCATCGTTCATCGCCATGACCACTCCACCACGCGCAACAAGGACCTCGGAGCGAGCCCGTCCCCAACCATCATCGCACACCATCGCGCACGACCGCAGACGCGAGGGGTTGCCCGATGCCCTGAGAGCCGGCGTAGGTGGCCAGCGCAGCCCGGAGGGCGAAAGCGCAGCCACCTCCGAGTGAGCGAAGGGCAGGATGCCCGCAGCGAACGTCCGGCGACGGGGCTCGGGCAACCCCGAGCAGCCCCGCCGCGAACGTCCGGCCGAGATGGCACGGGCAACCCCGACGCTCACGTGCTCCACGGCTCAGTGCGTCGGCGCCCCGCCCTGGTCGCGGCCCTGGATGAGCTTCTTGAGCAGCGGCGTGAGCGCGGCCACCACCACCCCCATGCCCACCGACGTCACCACGAACAGGAAGAAGAAGTCGGCCTGGCCCCCGAACTTCCAGGGCAGCGAGATCTCGCCGCGCTCGATCGCCTCCACCTGGGCCGCGATCAGGCCGCCGGCGAGGTTGGCGATGAAACTGGAGACGAACCACACCCCCATGAGCAGCGACACGAACCGGGCGGGCGCCACCTTCGTGACGTAGGAGAGGCCGGTCGGCGACACGCACAATTCGCCCACCGTGTGCCAGAAGTAGGTGAGCAGGATGAGGAGCATCGACGCCTTGGCCCCGTCGCGGGCCGCGAGTCCCGCCCACACCATGAACACGTAGCCGGCGCCGAGGAACAGGAGGCCCAGCGCGATCTTCAGCGGCTGGCTGGGGTCGAGGTGACGGCGGCCGAGCCAGGTCCACAGGCCCGCGAACAGCGGCGCGAGGAGGAAGATGAGGCCCGCGTTCACCGACTGGAACCACGTGGCCGGCACCTCCATGCCGAGCAGCCGCCGGTCGGTGTTTTGCTCCGTGAACACGTTGATCGACGAGCCGGCCTGCTCGAAGGCGATCCAGAAGAACACGTTGAACGCCATGAACAGGAAGATCGAGGCGGTGGGCCCCCGGTCCTCGGGCCGCTGGATGGCGACGAACCAGGCCGCCAGGCCCACCACCACGAGGCTCACCATCGCCATCACGGCCGGGGTGAGCAGGCTGCTAACCGTCGAGAGCCAGCCGGCGTGGTAGGCCGCGCCGCACACGGCCGAGAGCACGAGGCTCGCCGCGAGGAACAGCCAGGCCGAACGGCCGTCGCCGCCGGCGGGCGGCAGCCCGATCCCGGCGAGATACCGGGGCCGCAGCAGCGTGTAGAGCACGAGGCCGCCGATCATGCCCACGGCGGCCGAGCCGAAGCCCCAGTGCCAGCC
>JBJTIV010000413.1:0-11006 GCA_046095145.1 Planctomycetaceae bacterium | reverse complement strand
GCCGGCGGCCGCAGGGAGGCGCGTCCCATGTCGATCACGCTGTCGGATCTGGCCGCGCGGGTCGGCGGCACGCTCGTCGGTGACGGCGCGACGCCGCTGGCCGGCGCCGCCACGCTCGAGACGGCTGGCCCCGCCGACGTCACGCTCGTCGACGCCGCCGAGCGCATCCATCTGCTCGCCGCGAGCCGCGCGGCCGCCGCGATCGTGCCCGCGGGCTCCGGGCCGCTCGACCGACCCACGATCGAGGTGGCCGACGTCCACGCCGCGTTCACCGCGGCCGTCATGCACTTCCGGCCGCCGCGGCCGCGGGCCCGCGCGGGCGTGAGCCCCAGGGCCGACGTGCACCCCGCGGCGCGGCTCGCCGCCGACGTCGACGTGGGCGCCTTCGCCACGATCGGGCCGGGCGTGACGATCGGCGCGGGGGCGACGATCCATCCCGGCGCCCACGTCATGGCCGGCTGCACCATCGGCGCGGCCGCCGAGATCTTCCCGAACGCCGTGCTCTACGAGCACACGGTGGTGGGCGACCGTGCGGTCGTGCATGCGGGGGCCGTGCTCGGCGCCCACGGCTTCGGCTACAAGCCGACCGCCGACGGCTACCGGCTCTCGGCGCAGCTCGGCTGGGTCGAGCTCGGTGCCGACGTGGAGGTGGGGGCCAACACCACGATCGACCGCGGCACCTACGGCCCCACCGTCGTCGGCGCGGGCACGAAGCTCGACAACCTGGTGATGATCGCCCACAACGTCCGCCTCGGCCGCCACGCCCACCTGCGAGCAGATCAGGCCGTGGCGGGGAGCACGACCACGGGCGACTGGGTGGTGATGGCCGGGCAGGTGGGCGTCCGCGACCACGTCCACATTGGCGACCGGGCCGTGCTCGGGGCCCGCTCGGGCGTGTCCAACGACGTCGAGCCCGGCAAGACCGTGCTCGGCGAGCCCGCCATCGACCTCCGCGACCGCAAGCTCCAGCTGGCCACGATGTCGAAGCTCCCCGAGATGCGGAAGGATCTGAAGTCGCTCGCCACCCGCGTCGAGGCCCTCGAACGCCGCGGCGAGGGCACGAGCGCCGCCGCCTGATTCACCACGCCATGCAGGTCAGCACGCCCCCGACGGACGGAACGCTCAGCGGCGAGACGATCGGCATCCTGGCCGGCTGGGGCCGCTATCCCGTGATGGTGGCCGAGGCGGTCCGCCGCCACGGCGGCCGCACGGCGATCCTCGCGATCCGCGACCATGCCGACGCCGAACTGGCGGCCCTGGCCGACGTGCACGGCGACGTGGGCGTGGCCGAGATCGGCCACGCGATCGAGTTCTTCACGCGGGCCGGCTGCCGCCGGGCCACGATGGCCGGCAAGGTCCACAAGCGGAAGCTGTTCGGGAAGCGGGCCTGGCTCCACCACCTGCCCGACTGGACGGGGCTCAAGACCTTCTGGCCCCACGTCGTGACCCGGCGCCGCGACAACCGCGACGACTCGCTCTTGGGCGCGATCGCAGCCGCCTTCGACTCCGGCGGCGTGACGATCTGCCCGGCCACCGACTTCGCGCCCGAGTTGCTCGCGCGGGAGGGCATCCTCGCGGGCCGCCCGCTCACGGCCCGGCTCGAGGCCGACGTGGTCTTCGGCTGGCGGCTCGCCAAGGAGCTCGGCCGCCACGACATCGGCCAGACGGTCGTGGTGCGGAACCGCGCACCGCTGGCGCTCGAGGCGATCGAGGGCACCGACGAGTGCATCCGCCGCTCGGGCGCGCTCTGCCCGGCGGGCGGCATGACGGTCGTGAAGGTGGCCAAGCCACAGCAGGACCTGCGGTTCGACATGCCCACGATCGGCGTGGGCACGCTCGACTCGCTCGCCGCCGCGGGCGCCACGGTGTTGGCCATCGAGGCGGGCCGCACCATCCTCGTGGACGCCCCCCTGCTC
The DNA here is from genome assembly GCA_046095145.1 of Planctomycetaceae bacterium. GTDB lineage: Bacteria > Planctomycetota > Planctomycetia > Pirellulales > UBA1268 > QWPN01. Next base: position 9,090 of record JBJTIV010000413.1, on the reverse strand, counting down.
GCCTCCCGTGCGGCGGCGGCCGGGATCACGATCGCCAGTTTCTGTGACGCCGGGGGGCTGCCGGTCCTCCGTGCGACGGCCGCCTGAACCGGAGAACGCCCGTGGCCGACTCGTTCCAGCACGTGCTCCTGACCCGCTTCAACGTGCGGATCTTCGGCAGCCGCGGCCTCGATCCCGCCTGGCTCGCCCATCGCTTCCGGTTCTTCGAGCGGATCTGCTTCCCGTCGGTCATGACGCAGAGCGCGACCGACTTCCGCTGGATCCTGTTCTGCGACACGACCACGCCCGACTGGGCGCTTGCCAGGCTGCGGGCCCTCATCGCCGCCGACCGCCGGGTGGAGCCGGTGCTGATCGACGGGCCGGACACGCCGGAAGTCCTGCAGGCGGCGATCACCCGCGGGCTGCCGCCGGAGGCCACGCATCTGGTCACGAGCCGGCTCGACAACGACGACGGTCTGGCCCGGCGGTTCATGGAGACGGTGCAGGAGCAGTTCGCGGGACAGGAGTACGAGTTCGTCAACTTCCCCGAGGGCCACACCTGCTTCCAGGGCCGCGTCTACGGCTGGCGGCACCCGAGCAGCCCGTTCCTGTCGCTCGTGGAACGGCTCACGGGGCCCGATCGCGGCTGCCGGACGGTGATGTGCGAGCCCCACCAGGAGGTCGCGGCGCGGTGTCCGGTGCGGCAGGTGGAGTGCGGCCCCGCATGGCTGCAGGTGATCCACGGCCAGAACGCCTGGAACATGGTCCGCGGGGCGGACCGCCCGCTCGCGGACCTCGATCCCCACCACGCGCCGGAGGTGATCGCGGCCGTGGCCGACGCGGCGGGCACCTGGGGCCGGCGCGAGACGCTGGCGTATTGGGCGCGCCGGATCAGGAAGAAGTTCCTGCGGCTGCCCGCGGCTTGATGCCCCGGGCCTATACTCGCCGCATGCGCCTGCCCGCCGGCCTCCGCTGCCTGGTGCTCGTCGCCGCCGGCCTGGCCCGCGCCGAGCCGCTGCCGGTCGACACCGCCATCGATCCGGCGGCCCGGATCCCACCCGCGCCCACCCACCACATGGGCCGCGAGATCGCGCAGACGATGCACTTCACCGGCGCCCCGTGGCTCGTCCGCGAGAGCCGCGAGCGGGAGGAGGACTGCCGGATGCTCCTCGAGGCGCTCGACGTCCGGCCGGGCCAGACGGTCTGCGACCTCGGCTGCGGCAACGGCTTCTACACGCTCGAACTGGCGCGGCGCGTGGGGCCCGCGGGCGCCGTGTGGGCCGTCGACGTGCAGCCCGAGATGCTGCGGATGCTCGCGGCGCACGCGGGCGCCATGCAGCTCACGAACATCCGACCGGTGCTCGGCACGGCGATCGATCCGCGGCTTCCGGCCGGCCGGCTCGACGTCGTCCTGTGCGTCGACGTGTACCACGAGCTCTCGCATCCGGAGCCGATGCTCGCGCGGATCCGCGAGAGCCTCGCCCCGGGCGGCCGGCTGGTGCTCGCGGAGTTTCGCGGCGAGGATCCGGCCGTGCCCATCAAGCCGCTCCACAAGATGACGAAAGCCCAGGTGCGGGCGGAACTGGAGCCGGCCGGCTTCGTCCTGGTCCGGGAATTCGACCGCCTCCCCTGGCAGCACCTGCTGTTTTTCGAGGCCCGGGCGGCCGGCCCGGACCGGGGGCCCGTCCCGGAAAATCCCTGATTTCGTCGGTATTCTCCCGACCCCCTCCGACTGGGAGGCCCGGTATGCAAAAATCGCCTGCCGGGGTGTTGCATCCGCCCCCGACCTCCGGGATACTTTCCAAGGTTCGCCGCGTCCGGATTCCCTGAGGATCCGCCCCTTCAGGCGGTCGTCGATGGCCATTCGTCCCCTCACGTTCCGGGCCCAGGACGCAGCCGTGCGCGATCCGCGCGGTGGATCGCTCGATCCGGCGGTGGTATGCGAACCGGCGTCCTTCGGCAGCCGCGTCACCACGCCGTCCGGCCCCAGCAACTGGGTGCTCGGGTCCAACGCCGTGATGCGGCGAATCGCCAAGTCGATCGAGCGGGCGGCCGAGGTCGAGTGCACGGTGCTGGTCTGCGGGGAGACGGGCACCGGCAAGGAACTCTGGGCGCGGCTCCTGCACCGCAGCGGGCCGCGGGCCTCGAAGGCCTTCGTGCCGGTCAACTGTGCCGCACTGACGCCGTCGCTCGCCGAGAGCCAGCTCTTCGGCCACGAGACGGGGGCCTTCACCGGCGCAGCCGGTCGCTCGCTCGGCATCTTCCGCGCCGCGCAGGGCGGCGTCGTGTTTCTCGACGAGATCGGGGAAATGCCCGTCGAACTGCAGCCGAAGCTGCTTCGCGTGCTCCAGCAGCGTGAAGTGATCCCGGTCGGGGCCACCGAGCCGGTGCCGATCGACGTGCAGATCGTGGCGGCCACCAACCGCGATCTGGAGCAGGAGGTCGAGAAGGGCACCTTCCGCGAGGATCTCTACTACCGGCTCAACATGATCGAGCTGAAGGTGCCGCCGCTCCGCGAGCGGCCCGAGGACATCCCGCACTTCATCCAGTTTTTCTCGAAGAAGTTCGCCGATCGCTACCGCCTGCCCGCCTGGGAGCCTTCGGCGGATGCGCTGTCGGAGTTCTGCGCGTTTCCGTGGCCCGGCAACGTCCGGCAACTCGAGCACTGCATCGAGCAGGCCTACGTGCTGCAGAGCGAGCCGCGGGTGCCGGCGAAGTCGCTGCCCAAGCTGCCCGGATCCGGACGCCTGCCGTGCCTTGATCTGGCCAAGCTCCGGGCCCAGGCCATCAAGGAAGCGCTCGAGATCACGCGAGGCCACAAGGCCCAGGCCGCCAAGCTCCTCGGCGTGCATGCCAACACGATGACCCGCCTGCTCAAGGAGCTCGAGGCGGGTGGTGCGGCCGACATCGACACCGATCCGGACGCCGGCGCCGCCGAGTGAGCGGCTCTCCGCCGCGTGGCAGTCTCAGGCCGGCCGGACCATGCCGGAGAATCGGCCCCGACCCGTGCGGCGCAGCCGCGACGACGATGGGCGGCCCGATCCCTCCGCGTCAGGGCAGGCGGCAGGCGTCATGTTCGCAGGTGCCGGCGATCGCGTAGCGGTGCCGGGCCACGAACCGGTAGATCGCCGTCCACAGCGGCAGACTGCCCGGCACGTGCAGCGGCAGGGCGAGCGGCCACAGGGGCGGCAGCCGCCGCGTGAGGTAGCGGACCGCCTCGGCCCCGCCGCGGGCCCGGCCCCGCGTGTCGACGACGTACATCTGCCGCGCCAGCTCGTCCGCCCCGAGTTCGGGAAAGTCGCGGCCGGCCTCCGGATCGTGGAGCGACACGAACCGCAGGCCACCGCACATGTCGAGCCGTCGCAGGACCGCGATCTGGCCACGGCAGAAGCGGCACCGCCCGTCGTACAGGACGGTGTCGCGCGCTGGCCGCGTGGCGGTGGTGATCATGGCCGCGACTCCACCCGGTGAAACCGCATCGCGACGGCCGCCGTAACCGGCGCCGACCGTCTCCGGGCGGATGCTCAGTGGCCGCCCGCCGACGACCGGGGCAGCGACACGAAGTGCAGGACGGTCATGGCGCCCACGGAGAGCAGCGTCCACGGCGCCCAGTCCGGGGCGGTGAACGTCCGCGGCCCCCCCTGCCCGCCGGGCGGAAGGACGACGGCCGAGTCGATGAGCAGCATCTCGACGCCCACGACGCAGGCGAAGATGCCCGTCGCCAGACACAGACTCTTCCACATGCTCGCACGCCGGGTGTGAGGAACGCGGCGGCCACCGGGCCGCACCGCCTGACTGGAGAATGCTTCGGTCGCCCGCGCGGCCGCTCTGCATGCGCGGTCCGCCGACGGCGACCGTGCGGGTCGTGACGGTCGTGTCGCCGCCGCGTCAGGCGTCGGCGGCGCCCGGCACCGGATCGACGGCCGGTCCGGACCGCGGCTGCCGCCGCTCGGAGTCGGTGCCCGGGACGATCTGCGGCGCACCCGCCGACTGTTCGACGATCGCCGCGAGTTCCGCGCCGTCGATGACCTCGCTCTCGATGAGCCGCCGCGTCACCGCCTCGAGCGCCGCCCGCCGCGATTCGATGATCCGCCGCACCTTGTCCATCGCCTCGTCGACGATCCGCCGCACCTCCTCGTCGATCTCCCGTGCCGTCTGCTCGCTGTGCATGCGGGCGGCGGGCAGGTCGGCGCCGGCGGCCGCGAGGAACGGTGACCGCGGATTGTCGCGGTAGGTCACGCGGCCCAGGCGGCTCATGCCGTAGTCCATCACCATCGACCGGGCGATCTCGCTGGCCCGCTCGAGATCGTTCCGGGCGCCGGTCGAGACGTCGGCGTAGACGAGTTCCTCGGCGATCGTGCCCGCCAGGAGCACCTGGATCCGGCTCTCCAGTTCCGACTGCGTGAGCAGGTAGCGATCGTCCTCGGGCCGCTGCATCGTGTAACCGAGCGCCGCCAGGCCCCGGGGAATGATCGACACCTTGTGGACGGGATCGGTGTTGGGCAGCGAGAAGGCGACCAGCGCGTGGGCCGCCTCGTGGTAGGCCACCCGCCGCTTCTCGTCCTCGTGGATCACCCGCTTCTTCTTCTCCAGGCCCGCCGTGACCCGCTCCACGCCCTCGTTGAACTCGGCCATGCCGACGGACGTCTTGTCGTTGCGGGCGGCCAGCAGGGCCGCCTCGTTGACGAGGTTGGCGAGGTCGGCGCCCACGAAGCCCGACGTGATGCGGGCGATCTGGGACAGGTCGACGGCCGGATCGAGCTTCACGTCGGCCACGTGCACGCGGAGGATGGCCTCGCGACCGCGGACGTCGGGACGGTCGACGAGCACGTGCCGGTCGAACCGGCCGGGACGGAGCAGGGCCGGATCGAGTGTCTCGGGACGGTTCGTCGCGGCAAGCACGATCACGCCCGAGTTGCTGCCGAAGCCGTCCATCTCCACGAGCAGGGCGTTGAGCGTCTGCTCCCGCTCGTCGTGGCCGCCGACCACGCTCGTGCCGCGGGTCTTGCCCAGGGCGTCGAGTTCGTCGATGAAGATGATGCAGGGAGCCTTGGCGGCGGCCTGCTGGAACATGTCGCGGACCCGCGCCGCCCCCACGCCCACGAACATCTCCACGAAGTCGCTGCCCGAGAGGCCGAAGAACGGCACGCCCGCCTCGCCGGCGATCGCCTTGGCCAGGAGCGTCTTGCCGGTGCCCGGCGGGCCCACGAGCAGCACGCCCTTGGGGATGTGGCCGCCCAGCACCTGGTATTTCTCGGGATTCCGCAGGAACTCCACGACCTCCCGCAATTCCTCCTTCGCCTCGTCGATGCCCGCGCAATCGTCGAACGTGATGCCCAGATCCTCCTGGGCGTACATCTTGCCGCGACTGCGGCCGAAGGCCATCGGGCTGCCGGCGCCGCCGAGGCGGCGCATCATGAAGTAGAGGAGCAGGCCGAAGAGGCCGGTGATCACGAGCAGCGGCACCCAGTTCCGCCAGGGGCTCGGCGGATCCTCGTAGCGGAAGGCCACGCCGTGCGCCCGCAGCAACTCTTTGAGTTCGCCCTCGGAACTCTCGCTCGGCAGCTTGGCCACGCTGAAGCGGCGGCCGGACCCCGTCCGGCCGAGGCCGGCGGCCGGCGCGGGCTTCGCGTTGCCCGCCGCATCCGCGAGGCCGGACGGCGCCTCGCGCACCCGGCCCGACACCTCGAAGGCGCCGATCACCACGTCGTGGAGCTCGCCGCACCGTTGCTCGCCCCGCTGCTCGTCGTCGCCGCCGACCACGATCCAGCGCTCCGGACCGGTCGCGTCGGCGGCGCGGATGAGCCGCTCGAGGTCGCTGTAGGTCAACTGCAGGTGCGGCGTGGTGCTGACGAGACTCAGGGCGAAGAGGCTGGCGACGCCCGCCGCGATCAGGTACCAGACGACGCCTCCGGGACCGGTGCGGTGGTCGGCGGATCGCTTGGCGGAGTGGCGTTTGCCGGGCATGGGTTCCCCCGGGGAGACTGCGAAAACGATGGCAGAATCCTAAGACCCCCGCAGCCGCGGGACAAACGGGCCGCGGGACGGCCGTCGCGTCCGCAAACGCATGGTGTTTTCCGGGACGCGGGTGGTAGACTCATCGGGCTCGGAACCTCCTCCCACACCGCCCGCCCGATGCCCGTCTCCGCGAGCCAATCTTCCAGCGCGGAGCCACGCACCGCGGCCGCCCCGACCCCCCGCGTCGTGCGGGATGGTCTCCGCGTCGCCGTGCTCGGGTCCACGGGCAGCATCGGCACGAGCACGCTCGACGTGATCGCGGCGTCCGGGGGCCGCGTCGCGCCCTGGCTGCTCGCCGCGCGGACGAGCGTCGCCCCGCTCGTGGAGCAGGCCCGTCGCTTCCGGCCGGCCTGGGTGGCGGTCGTCGACCCCGCGGCCGCGGGGGAGATCGGGGCCGGGGCGCTGCCGGCGGGCACGCGGCTGGCCGTCGGCGCCGACGCGTTGGCCGAGCTCGTGGCCGAGCCGGCCGTCGACCGCGTCGTGTCGGCAATCGTGGGGGCGGCCGGCTTGCGGAGCACCTGGGCGGCGCTGGAGGCGGGCAAGACCGTGGCCCTGGCCAACAAGGAGACGCTCGTGATGGCCGGGCCGCTGGTGATGCGGCTGGCCGCGCGATCGGGCGCCGCCATCCTGCCGGTCGACAGCGAGCATTCCGCGATCCACCAGGCGCTCGCGGCCGGCTCGGACGGCGAGGTGGCCCGGATCGTCCTCACGGCCAGCGGCGGACCCTTCCGCACGCGGTCGCGCGAGTCGCTCGCGGACGTCACGCCCGAGGAGGCGCTCCGGCATCCGACCTGGTCGATGGGCCCGAAGATCACCGTCGATTCGGCCACGATGATGAACAAGGCTTTGGAGCTCGTCGAAGCCCGCTGGCTGTTCGGCGTGCCCGCGGAGAAGCTGGCGGTGCTCGTCCACCCGCAGTCCATCGTGCACTCGCTCGTGGAGTTCGTGGACGGCTCGATCGTGGCGCAGCTGAGCCCGCCCGACATGCGGCTGCCGATCCAATACGCCCTGTCGTATCCGCGGCGGCTGCCCGGCCCGGCCCGGCGGCTCGACTTCGCGCAGGCCTTCGCGCTCGAGTTCACGCCCCCGGACGAGGACCGCTTCCCGGCCCTGCGGCTCGGGCGGGAGGCCGCCGCGCGGGGCGGCACCGCGGGCGCCGTGCTCAACGCGGCCAACGAGGAGGCGGTCGGCCGCTTTCTCGCCGGCAGCCTGCGGTTCACCGACATCGCCGCGGCCTGCGCGCGGGCGCTCGACACCCATCCCTTCCAGGCCGATCCCGTGCTCGACGACGTGCTGCGGCTCGACGCCTGGGCGCGGGAGGAGGTGCGGTCGTGGAACTGAGCCTCGCGCACGCCATCCTGCCCCTCGCGGCCGCGGGCTGGCTGGAGTGGTTCGTGCAGCCCTCGAACTGGTGGCTGATCCTCCAGGTGGCCGGCGGCCTCGGGTTCGTGATCTTCGTCCACGAACTCGGCCACTTCCTCGTCGCCAAGGCCTGCGGCGTGAAGTGCGAGAAGTTCTACCTCGGCTTCGACGTGGGCGGCCTGAAGCTCCTCAGCTTCCGCTGGGGCGAGACGGAATACGGCATCGGCGCGCTGCCGCTGGGCGGCTACGTGAAGATGCTCGGGCAGGACGACAACCCCGCGGCTGCGGCCGGGGAGGCGGAGCGGGCCCGGCTCTCCGGCGACCTGCCCCCCGAGCCGGTCGACGAGCCGCACACGCCCTGGGACCCGCGGAGCTATCCGGCGCAGAGCGTGCCCGAGCGGATGGCGATCATCTCGGCCGGCGTGATCATGAACGTGATCTTCGCCGTGCTCATGGCGGCGTGGGCCTACGGCCGCGGCGTCCGCGAGCTGACCTGCGAGATCTCGAGCGTGCGGACGGGCGGCGCGGCCTGGCAGGCGGGCCTCCACACCGGCGACGAGATCACGGCGATCGGCGGCAGGCGCCATCCCGTGTTCAAGGACCTGCAGCAGGGGGTCACGCTCGGCGATCTTGCCAAGGGCGTCGAATTCACGATCCACCGTCCCGGCGAGACCGGCGAGCGGACGGTGCTGCTCAAGCCCGACAAGGAGCTCGGCGCGCCGACGGTGGGCGTGATCAGCCCCTGCTCGCTCACGCTGCCGGCCGACATCTCCGCGGGCCTGCCGGGCAGCGCCGGCCGCGCCCAGCCGCCGCTCGCCGGCGGCGACCCGATCACGGCGATCGACGGGGCCGCGATCTCCTCGTATGCCGAGCTCGTGGCCGCCCTCTCGGGCCGGCCGTCGGCTCCGGTCACCCTCACCGTGGAGCGATCGCAGCCGGGCAAGGCCGCGCCGGAGACGCTCACCGTCGAACTCCCGCCGCAGCGCCGCCGCAGCCTGGGGCTCGCGATGACCGCCGGCACGGTCCGGGCGGTGCAGGCGGGCTCCCCGGCCGCCGCGGCGGGCGTGCGGCCGGGCGACCGGATCCTCGCGGTGGACGGCGCCGCTCCCGGCGATCCGCTCACGCTCGACGGGCGGCTGCGGGGCCGGATCGGCGAGCCCGTGTCGCTCACGCTCGGCCACGAGGGCGAGCCCGACCGCACCGTCGACGTGGTGCCCCGCGAGGTCCGCTGGCTCGACGACGACTCCACGCCGGCCGCCTGTGCCGCATCGGTGCCCAGTCTCGGCCTGGCGCTGGTGGTCGACGCGGTCGTGGCCGCCGTCGAGCCCGACGGCCCGGCCGCCCGGGCCGGCATCACCGCGGGCGACCGCGTGACCCGCGCCTGGCTGCTCGACGGCCGCGAGCCGGTCGCCGGCGACCCGGGGATCAACCTCTCCGACCGCACGCCGAACTGGCCGGCCGTGATGTCCGTGATCCAGGACGGCCTGGCCGACGACGACGCGGTCCGCCTGGCGGTCACGTCTCCCGGCGGATCCGAGCGGACGGTCGATCTCGTGCCCGAGGCCGCGGCCGACCTGTTCGTGGTGAGCCGCGGGCTGCGGTTCGAGCCGCTGACCCGCGAGGTGCGCGCCACCTCCGTCGGCAATGCCCTGCAGATGGGCGTGCGGCAGACCGGCTCCGACCTGCGGCTGATCTACGGATTCCTGGGCAAGATCTTCCGCCGCGACATCA
>JBJTIV010000412.1:0-3049 GCA_046095145.1 Planctomycetaceae bacterium | reverse complement strand
GATCGCCCACAAGCTCGTCTACTACGCCGTCGCGGCCCTGCCGTTCGCGGGCGTGTTCTTCCTGTGCCGCGGCTTCTTTCCGCCGCCCCCCGACGCGACGACGATGCCGCAGCCCTCGAAGCCCGGAACCACCGGGAGCGTGGGCGGAGAAGCGTAGGTCCCGGAGCAATACAGGACGTCGGACGGATTCACCGGCGAACAGATCACCCTGACCAGGATCTCGCCGCGGCGGGGCACCGGGACGGGAAGCTCGACGACGCGGACTCCCGCCGGACCGGAAAACGTCTCCAGCAGGGCCGCCCGCATCGTCGTCACGCCGTGTGGCAGGTGCTTCATGGAAACGCTCCGGTGTCAGCCGCCGAAGGCCGCGTAGCGCCGCGTGCCGCGCCGCCAGGCGATCCGGCAGGCGACGGCCATCACCACCACCCAGCCGGCCCCGATCGCCAGCGACCGGGCGAGGTCGGCGCCGCGGATCTTGCCCAGCCACACGGCGGCCGGGAAGTAGGCCGTGTACTCGAAGGGCAGCCAGCGGACCACGTCGGCCAGGCTCGCCCCGGGGATGCCCGAGGGGATGTCCGCGAGCATGTCGATGGGAAACATGTGGCCCGAGAGCAGGTACTGCACGAGCATGTAGGCGAACACGATGCTCGACACCTCGAGCACCCAGAAGCCGATCATGCCGAGCGTGGCCTCCAGGAAGAAGCCGAGCAGGAACGCCAGCACCAGCGACGCCACGCAGGCCAGGATCGTGAGGGCGTCGGGGGGCGGCGGAAAGAAGCCGCGGCACAGGAAGAACACGCCCGCGAACGGCAGGGCCGCGACGGCGTAGTAGACGAGCTTGTGGGCGATCCGGGCGGCCAGCAGGAACGACACGTAGTCCACCGGCTGCACGAGGTACTTCTTCACCGACCCGTCGCGGATGCTCCGCGCGATGCCCGTGGAGAGGCCCGGCATGCTGGAGAAGGCCCGCGTGAGCATCGCCAGCAGGTAGTAGGCCACGATGTCGTTCCGCGAGTAGCCGGCGATGTCGGGGCGGCTCGTGGCGGCGAACACGGCCGTCCACAGGAAGACCTGCGTGACGATCGGCAGGAACCGCATCAGCGTGCCCAGCGCGAAGTCGCCGCGGTAGACGAGCCGCTCCTCGAGGCAGATGACGAGCATCGTCCACCAGGCGCGGAACCCGGCGAACGGGCCGCCGGCCGGCCGCGCGGCGGGAGCGCCGGCCGCGGTCATCGCGCCGCTCCCGCCACGGGCTCGGCACGCACGGCCGCGGAGCGGAACAGCCCCGCCACGATCTCCTCGAGCGGCACGTCCTCCACCGACACGTCGCGCACGCCGTCGCTCCGCAGGATCTCGGGCAGCACGTCGGCGATCCGGCCGCGGTCGATCCGCAGCACGACCCGCGGGCCGCGGACCTCGCACGGAAAGCCGAACCGCTCGATCCGCGCGGCCGCGGCCGCCTCGTCGAGATCGAGCGTGACGATCTTGTGGGTCGTGAACCGGTCCACGATCTCGGCCAGCGGCCCGTCGTGGAGGATGTCGCCGTGGGTGATCACGACCACCCGCTCGCAGAGCGCGGCCACGTCCTTCATGTAGTGCGTGGTGAGCATCACGGTCGTCCGGCGCTCCGCCTGCACGTGCCGGAGGAACTCGTGGATCGTGTGCTGGGCCACCACGTCGAGGCCGATCGTGGGCTCGTCGAGGAACAGCACCTCCGGCTCGTGGAGCAGCGCCGCCACGAGCTCGAGCTTCATCCGCTCGCCGAGCGAGAGCTCGCGGACCGGCTGGAGCACGAGCTTCCGCACGCCGAGCATGTCCACGAGCTCGTCCCGCGTGCGGGCGAATCGTGCGGGCTCGAGCCGGTAGATCTCCTGGTGGAGCCGGAAGCTCTCGGCGGCGGGCAGGTCCCACCACAGCTGGTTCCGCTGGCCCATCACGAGCGCGAACCGCCGCCGGAAGTCGTCGGCCCGCTCCCAGGGCACGTGGCCGAGCACGCGGGCGGTGCCGCGCGAGGGCGTGATGATCCCGGAGAGCAGCTTCAGGAAGGTGGTCTTGCCCGCGCCGTTGGGGCCGAGCAGGGCCACGAACTCGCCGCGACCCACCGCGAGATCCACGCCCCGCAGGGCCTCGACCACGCGGCTCGTCCGGCGGAACAGCCCCCGCACGCTGGCCCACAGCCCCTCGGGCTTGTCGTAGACCCGGTACTCCTTGGCGAGCCCGGCCACCTCGATCACCGGAGGGGCGGCGGGCGACGGTCCGGAGTTGTGCATGCGGCGAGTATAGGTGAAAAAGTCATCCCGCCCGCGACGATCTCCTGGAGCGACACGCATGTTCCGCGTCGGCCTCGGCCACGACACGCACCGGCTCGTGCCCGGCGACGGACTCGTCATCGGCGGCGTCACGATCCAGCACGACCGGCGGGCGCACGGCCACAGCGACGCCGACGTGCTCCTCCACGCGATCACCGACGCGCTGCTCGGGGCCGCCGCGCTCGGCGACATCGGCGAGCTCTTCCCCGACGACGACCCGGCCAACCGCGGCCGCGACTCGGCCGAGATGCTCCGGGCCGCGCACGAGAAGGTGGCGGTCGCCGGCTGGCGGATCGTGAACCTGGATTGCGTGATCTTCGCGCAGCGGCCCACAATCCTCCCGCACCGGCCCGCGATCCGGCGGCGGATCGCGGCTGTGCTCGGCGTCGACGAGTCGGCGGTGTGGCTCAAGGCCAAGACGGGCGAAGGCGTGGGCCCGATCGGCACCGAGGAAGCAATCGCCGCCGAGTGCGTCGCGCTCCTGGAGAAATAGAGGCGAGATGACGACGACCGCACTGCCGCCGATCGAGGTCTACAGCACGCTCACGCGGGCCAAGGCGCCGCTCGCGACCGTGAAGCCCGGCCACGTGGGGATGTATCTCTGCGGGCCCACGGTCTACAAGCCGAGCCACATCGGCCACATGGTGGGACCGGTGATCTTCGACACGGTGAAGCGGCACCTCGTCTATTCCGGCTGGACGGTCACCTGGGTCGTGAACGTCACCGACGTTGACGACAAG
>JBJTIV010000411.1:0-4570 GCA_046095145.1 Planctomycetaceae bacterium | reverse complement strand
CGGCGACGGCGTGGGCCGCGGCCGCCAGCCACTGGGCGACGCTGAACTCCGCGTGCGGGTCGACCAGGTCGAGCGCGTGGTGCGGAACGGCGGCCCGGTGCGCAGGCTCCGGCTTGGCGGTTCCCACGTCGAGGCCGCGGTAGACCGCCATCGAATCGACGCTCACGATCTCGGCATCGAGTCGGCGGGCGAGGCGGATCGCCAGGTCCGACTTCCCGGCGGCCGTGGGGCCCGAAAGAAACCAGCAGTCGTCCCCGAGAACCGGGGCGGCGGGCGGCTCCCCATCCCGTGCTAGAGTTGTGGGCTCCGCCGGATGGGGCCGGGAGGGTTCCGGTCCGGGCGGCGGAGTGGTCGGGAGCGGATCCTGTCGTGGCCGAGCGGACGTCATCGTTGCGGGGCGGAGAGGTGCTCGAGGCCCTCGAGGCGGTGATCGCCTCGCGCCGGGCGGCCCCGTCGGCGTCATCGTACACCAGCACCCGTCTGGCGGCGGGCGGCGTGGCGATCGGAGCGAAGGTGACCGAGGAGGCGGCGGAACTCGTGCAGGCGGCGGTCGCCGAGAGCGACGAGCGGGTGGTCTCGGAGGCGTCCGATCTCCTCTACCACACGCTCGTGCTGCTGGCCGCCCGCGACCTGACCCTGGCCCGGGTCGGCGACGAGCTGGCGCGGCGGTTCGGCACCTCGGGCCTGGCGGAGAAGGCGGCACGGTCCGGCGGAGGCAGGCCATGAGCGCGGAGCCGGACCAGCTGCTGCGGATCGGCGTGCCGAGCAAGGGCCGGCTCGCGGAGGTCGCCGCGCAGATCCTCGCCGAGGCGGGGCTCGCGTTTCGGCGCACGGAGCGGACCCTGTTCGCCCGCTGCAAGGACATGCCCGTCGAGGTCACCTTCCTGCGGACAGACGACATCCCCGTGCTCGTGGCCGAGGGGGCCATCGACCTGGGCATCACGGGAGCCGACCTCGTGGCCGAGAGCGGCGCCGACGTCGTCCGCCGGCTCGACCTGGGCGTGGGCACCTGCCGGCTGGCGCTGTGCGTGCCCGACGACGCCCCGCTCGTCGAGCCCAGGCAGCTCGCCGGCACGCGGATCGCCACGAGCTTCCCGCGGATCACCCGCGAGTGGCTGGCAACGCACGGCGTCGAGGCCCACTTCGTGGAGCTGACCGGCAGCGTCGAGGTGATGATCGCCCTCGGCGTGGCTGACGCGATCGTGGATCTCGTCGAGACCGGCAGCACGCTGGCCGCCAACCGGCTGCGGATCCTGGCGGAGCTCGGCCGCTACGAGACCGTGCTCGTGCAGGGCCGCCGCATCGCCGACCCAACGCTCGCCGACCGCATCGTCCGCCGGCTCGAGGGCATCGTCATCGCCCGCGGCTGGTCGCTCCTGGAATACAACGTGCCGCGGGCCCGGCTGGCGGAGGCCGAGGCGATCACGCCCGGCTTCAACTCGCCGACGGTGATGCAGCTCGAGGATCCCGCGTGGTGCGCCATCCGCGCCATGGTGAGGAGGGGCGAGGTCCACGCCGTCATGGAGCGGCTCGAGGCGATCGGCGCCTCGGCGATCATCGAGACGCGGATCGCGAACTGCCGGCTGTGAGTCGCCGGGCGTTCGGTGGGGTCGGGTTTGCCCGTGCCCCGTCGCCGGACGTTCACTGCGCCCATCCTGGGCTCCGTTCACTCGATGCTGCCTGCGCTCCGCCATCCATGGCTCCGCTGGTCATCAACGCCGGCTCTCAGGGCAACGGGCAACCCTTCGCGGAGTGGTGAACCACGATTGGGAGCGAGCGGGTCCCTCATGGCTCACGGGATGGCGCCGTGGATGAGGCGGCCGGAGCGGTAGACGGCGAGGATCTGGGTCGCGGGGTCGAGGGCGGCGACATGCGGGTCGGCGTGGGCCGTCGCGGGGCGGAGGACGAGGAGGTCGGCGGCGCGGCCCGGGGTGAGGGAGCCGCAGCGGTGGTCGAAGCCCAGGGCCCAGGCGCCGTGCAGCGTGGCCATCGCCAGGGCCTCGGCCGGGCTCGTGAGGCCCGCGTCCACGAGCGTGCGGCATTCGGCGAGGATCGAGAGGTCGGGATTCGAGCCCCGGCCGTCGGTGCCCAGGCAGACGCGGATGCCGGCGCCGCGGAGCAGCGGGAGCGGGGGCAGCACGCCTGACAGCGCCACGGTCGTCCGCGGGCAGACGGCCACGCAGAGGCGGTCGCGGTGACGGGCCAGGCGGGCCAGCGCGTCGGGGTCGCGGCCGATGTGGGTGGCGTGGACGACGATGCCCCGGGCGGCCCGCGACAGCCTCGAGATCCACTCCGCGGTCGGCAGGAGCCGCGAGGGCCGCGACGCGTCCCACGCGCCGAGCGACTCGAGCACCTCGCGGAACGGGCCCGTACCTCGCGCGAGCAGCTCCTGCTCGGCGTCGCTCTCGGCGAGGTGCATCGCCACGGGCAGCCCGCGGCGGCCGGCGGTCGCGAGCAGCGCGCGGCCGAGCGGGGCGGCGACCGAGTACGGCGCATGGGGCGAGACGCCGGCGGCCGCGCCCACCCGCCCCAGCGCGTCGAGGTCGCGCTCCACGGCCCGGGCCGCCGCGGCGATCGTCGCGGGCAGGAGCCCCAGGCCCTCGCGGCACACGCGGAGCCGGGGTCCGTGGCCCGGGGGAACGTGCGCGGTGACAGCGGTGGCGATGTCGCCGATCGCCGTGACGCCGGCGGCCGCGCTCTCGGCGAGGCCGGCCGCGATGGCCGCGCGCGACGACTCGAGCGCATCGGGCCCGACATCCCGCTCCCGGCGCCACGCGACCACGCGGCGGATCCATTCGGGCAGGCCGCCCGCCGCGTCGAAGGGCCGCCCGAGCGCCGAGAACTCCAGGTGCGTGTGGGCGTTCACGAGCCCCGGCAGCACGAGGCAGTCGCCGAGGTCGCAGCCGCCGGGCGGCGGCGAGCCGCGGCCGACGGCGACGATCCGGCCCCGCTCCACGCGGATCCAGCCGCCGTCGAGCGGCGGGCCCGCGACCGGCAGCATGTGCCGGACGCGGAGCGTGAACGACGAGCGGTGCCGGCTCACGTCACGCTGGCCAGAGGCACCGGCACCGCACGCACGCGGGCCCGTTCCGCGTCGGCCGGCGCGGGCTCTGGATCGTCCTCGAACAGCTCGTAGAACACGTTGCGACGCCGCGGGATCCAGCCGAGTTCCGAGATCGCCGACCGCATCTGCTCGAGCGTGAGGTGGTGCACCGTGCCGGCCGCGCTGACGACGTTCTCCTCCAGCATCAGGCTGCCCATGTCGTTGGCGCCGAAGAGCAGCGCGAGCTGGCCGATCTCGCGGCCCTGCGTCACCCAGCTCGACTGGATGTTGGGCACATTGTCGAGGTACAGGCGGGCCACCGCCTGGGTCTTGAGATACTCGAAGGCGCCGGCCGGGGGGATGTCGGCCATCTCGGTGTTGTCGGGCTGGAACGACCAGCAGATGAAGGCGGTGAAACCGCCGGTCTCTTCCTGCAGGGCCCGCACCCGGTCGAGGTGCTCGATCCGCTCGGCGAGGGTCTCGATGTGCCCGTACATCATGGTGGCCGTGCTCCGGCCGCCGAGCCGGTGCCACTGGCGGTGCACCTCGAGCCAGTCGTCGGTCATCACCTTGCCGCGGGTCATCGCCGCGCGGACGCGGTCGACGAGGATCTCGCCGCCGCCCCCCGGCAGCGAGCCGAGACCCGCCCGGGCCAGCCGCTCGAGCACCTCGCGGAGCGGCCGCTTCGAGACCTTCGTGAGGTGGTGGATCTCGGGGGGCGAGAAGCCGTGCACGTTGACCTCGGGGAAGCGGTCCTTGATGTCTCGCAGCAGGTCCTCGTACCACTCGAGCGGCAGCGTGGGATGGAGGCCGCCCTGCAGGAGGATCTGGTCTCCGCCCACCTCGACCATCTCGGCGATCTTCGCCATCAGCACGTCGCGATCGAGGATGTAGCCCTCGGGGTGCCTGGGACCGCGGTAGAAGGCGCAGAAGTCGCAGACCGCGGTGCAGACGTTCGTGTAGTTGATGTTGCGGTCGATGTTGTAGGTCCGCCACGGCTCGGGATGGAGCCGCCGCGTGACCGTGTCCGCGGCCCGGCCGATGGCCGCCAGGTCGTGGGACTCGAGCAGTCGCAGGGCGTCGGCACCGGAGAGCCGGTGGCCGTCGAGGACGCGATCGAGGATGGTCCGGACGCTCATGGCACGCGCTGCGGAGATCCCGGGACGGCTCCGCCTCGGGCGGCGCCCGGCACGAGCCCCAGTCTGGCCGCCTTGTCGCGGAACAGCCAGAGCGCCTCGCGCTCGCGGGACCCCAGGTGGAAGTGGAGATTGTCGCGGAGGTAGCCGAGGCACTGGGGCACCGTGAGCCCGTGGCCGGCGGCCTCGGCCGCCGCGATGGCCGCGAGGTTGGCGAGTCCCGCATCGCGGGCCTGCGCCAGGAGCGGCTCGAGCGCCGTGGTGTCGACGCCGCGCCGGGCGGCCCACACGGCGAACACGAACGGCAGCCCCGTCCACCGGCACCACTCGTCGCCCAGATCCCAGACCAGCTGGAACGACCCGCCACCCGGTGGCCCGCCTGCCGGACCCA
>JBJTIV010000410.1:0-12036 GCA_046095145.1 Planctomycetaceae bacterium | reverse complement strand
CTGGTGGAAGCTTGGGCCGAGTTGCATCAGTCGGAGTTGGTTGCCGATTGGGGCCGGTTGCAGGCCGGATCAGCACCCCTGCCGATTGACCCGCTTCCGTAGGTGCCGACATGATTCACGCTCTTCATCGCGTCACCGATTTCCAGGTTGTTGGTCCGCATCGCCTGCGAATCGCATTCCGTGATGGCTTGGTGCGTGAAATCGATTTCCGGCCAGTCCTGGCCGGATCCCTGTATGGCCCTCTCCGTGATCCGAATCTCTTCGACCAGGTTCGGCTGGATCCGGAGGTCCATACCCTAGTGTGGCCGAACGGCGCCGATTTTGATCCGGCTACTCTTCATGATTGGCCTGACCTGCTCCCCGCAATGGAAGAGCGTGCGAGGTCATGGGAGTCCGAGGGCGTCCCGAACCAAGCGATGCAGCGGACTCGCGATGAAGCCAAGCGTTACGGCTGAGCGATTGGTCGCGAGCCGCTGATCGCAAGGGTTAGGGCCAAGGAGCGATCTGCCATGAGGATCTCTACTCTAGGTACGATGTGCGTTATCATCGTGGCCGCCCTGCCGGTTAGCGGGTGCGGCGAGTATGCCGCCTTAACCAAGGCCCCTTCACCGAAACGCAGTAACGGAAACGTGAAGAAACGCGACATTACCCCTGGGTGGCAATTTGTCTCGATCGACGTTAGCGGGGCGACCGTCTTAGTCGAAGGCGTCAATCCTTGGAACTTCGACCAAAGCGAGTGGCATTCAACCGGTGAGGATCCGATAACGGTCGCTCACCCCTGCTATCCTGCACAGCGGCACTCGATGTATGTCTACGAATTGGCCCTTCCAGGTCGGAAGATCAAGTTTGCTGCCGGTGAGTTCTCAAACGGCGTGTGGGGCTTTTACTCACCCGAGTGAGGTCTCAGCGGGCGTCTGCGTGCAATCGCCTAACTAGGCGATGCAGCGGACTCGCGATGAAGCGCCGCGGTGTGGATAATCCCTTGGCTGCGAGCTGCTGATCGCAGGCGTTATCCCAACCTACGCATGCCCGAGTGGCTCTACACGCTAAGAGACCGTCTGACCGCGGCGGAGTCGCCGCGCTTCGACGACTATTGTTTGTTCTCAGGTTTCACCCACATTACGGAAGTGGTAACCCTCGACTCGATGTTGTGCTGTGATCTCATCGGCGAACTGCGGGCCGAGGACTGGCAGCACAACGTCCATGAAGATCACCGGGGGCATTTCCTCCGTTCGGCCACCTACCTGCTGAATCGACAGCCGCTAGATCGGACAAAGCATCAGGTGATAGCTGCTCGCGAGCGCCCCACTGTATCCGAGGAGTTGCCGGTTGGCTTCACGCTCTGCGGCTACGACATCATGGACTCGGGTGTTGAAAACAGCGCCCTGACCAACTGCGGGCCGATTCCGGAGGCGTTCTCGCCCTCAGAGGTCAACGAACTCGGACTGCTCAATGATCGCGAGCGAGCATGTGCGATTCGTGATGCAATGCGAAGCCTTGAGCCGAATGACCCCCACCTCGGCCGCTGCGAAGTATGGTTGCTGGCCCGCCGACTCCCGTAAGACAATGGATAACCACCCGATGCAAAGGACTCGCGGGCAACGTCGTGGGTGATGGCGAGCCCGTTGGTCGCGAGCCGCTGATTGCCCGCGTTCGCAGTTGCCGAGTTATTGCATGCACTCCATCGCGACAATCATGCTCCTCATCGTCGCGGCCATTCACGTGCTGCCCCTACTGGGAGCATTCGGTGAAAAGCATCTTTCCGTGCTGTATGGCATCTGCCTAGGCGACCCGAACCTCGCCATATTGATGCGCCACAGGGCGGTGCTCTTCGGGCTCCTCGGAGCATTTCTATTCGTTGCCGCTCTCACTCCTCCGCTGCGACTCGCGGGCTTTGTCGCGGGTGCCGTCAGCGTGGGCTCGTTCCTACTGCTTGCTTGGCACGTGGGTGGCTACAACGACCATCTGCGCAAAGTGTTTGTGACTGATGGGATTGCAGGTGTATGCCTCGTATGCGGACTACTCGCCCATTTCGCGAACGGCAGCATTGGCACAGTCAGCGCATCGCCAACCAACGTGCCCTCTGCGGTCGTCGCGCAGTAGCGCGACAATGACGCCGCACGGACGACCATGCGGCAACGCCCCGACGGCGGAGGCTCCGCGGGCTGGGCCGACCAAGAAAAGCGTTCTCGCAATGCTCGTTAACCTCCGCGGTGAAGGCCTCGAGTTCTGGCGACGCATGGAAGCGGAAAAATTCTGGTCTCGGCACGATTGCAAGTGGTCGCCGGCAGACAATGTTCATCATTTCATAATCTCAACAACGGCGGTGACGCGAGCGTTGCGTATTCCGCGACTCATGCTTCGCGCATGCTTCGGTGTGCCGCGCACGCCATCCCGAAGCGGGGAGGCTTTACGGTCTGCCTATCGCGACAGTCTTGCGGCTGGGGCGACGGCTGGCCGCTATGCACCTCCTCGTGGAGTGGTGCCGGCCGAAGCTGCTGCTTGCCAGCGTCGACTCGTCCTGCAGTGTGAGGGCACGGTTCTCAGCTTGACCCCTGTCGGGTCTTGCCGAAAGGATTCCGACCAGTGCGCGGAGCTCGTAGGGAAGCGCAATGCGAACCAAGCGATGCAGCGGACTCGCGATAAAATCGTGAGGTGTGGATAATCCTCGGGCGCGAGCCGCTGATCGCCAACGTTGGGTAAAATTGTCTGCCCATGGGACCGATCGATCGTTCCTTCACGGATCTGGATTCCGACGACTGGGCCGTTCGTGAGAGAGCCTTCACAGACCTCTTCAGGGAGGGAGCGCAGGCCGTCCCGACCCTCGTCGCCGGGGCGTCGCACCGCCGCCCGCGGGTGCGGGCCGCGTGCATCGCCCTCATGGATCACCTCGGCGACGATCGCTGCTGCGCGGCGCTCGAGTCGGGGCTCCGCGACGCATCCCCGCTCGTGCGCCGACATGCCGTCCACGCGGTGGGGTGTCAGAGGTGCAAAGTGCGGCCGCTGTCCATCGACGTGGTCGGTGCGCTGATCGAGAGAGTCGTGAATGATCCCAGTCCCAGAGTCCGCCGTGTCGCGGTGCATCAACTGGGCCTCCAGCCGTATGACCCACGGGCGATCGAGTCGCTGGAGCGGGTGATCGCCGAGAACCAGGGCGCCGGACTCGTATCGCGGGCCAGGCACGCACTTCGCGAGCAGTGCACGCGGGCCTGATGCGATGGTCCAAGGGACACGCAGGCGTCGTCCCTTGCGAATGCCGCGGTCAGTAGCGGCCTTCGAAGCCGGCGTAGCCGCCGTGGATGTTCGTGCTCGAGCCGGCCGCGATGCCCGAGAGTGACGCAGGTGTCGCGATCACGACGGGCCACTGACCGTCGGCCTGAGCGATGTTGCCCACGCCCACGACGCGGTAGCCGATGGACAGGCTCCAGTTGTCGGTCACGTCCCAGGCCACCCCGGTGTCGATCGAGCCCAGCCAGGAGAAGACGCCGAGTGTCGAATGCACGCTGACAGGTGCACCTCCGACGAACGTCGCGGTCGAGCCGACGGCCGAGGCGAGTGACGTGGTGTTGCTGATCTCATTGCCGGCGACGAGGAATTTCGGCACGGCAGTGAACCGCACGCTCGGCAGGAACCGCCAGTCGAACTTGGCTCCCACCTGCCCACCGTAGAGGTTGTTGTTGGTGGCCACGTCGAGCACGGCGGCTCCGATCGCCGGATCACCGGCGGTGGTCGTGAGCGTGAGCACGTCCTCCAGCTGGAAGAAGCGAAAGCCCGCCAGCCACATCAGGCTCGTCATCCGGTCGCGTGGCAGAAACTCAGGGCGGTCCCACAGCGCATAGATCCAGTTGATCTCCACGTCGTTCACGAGGTCGGAACGGGCGATCGTCTGCGCGGACGCATCGAGCAGAAACGCATCGGCGGGCGTGCCGCCGATCGTCACGTCCTGGGCCTGCGGGATGGCCGTGATCGAGGCGGGCGGCACGCTCGTCACCGCGGCAGCCGAGTCCATGCCGTAGACGCCCCAGTAGATGAACTCCACCGCATGGTGCTGACGCGAGCCGAACCACCGGCCGAGATGGAGGTCGACGCCCCCGGGCCACGACGAGCCTGTGTCTGCCGTGGAGAGTTGCACGCCGCCGAGCGGCTGCATCGTCGCCGCATTCCCGTCGAGGGTGCGGGTCATCACCAGCCCCGCCGCGCCCGCGAACCACCGCGGCCAGGCGGGGAGCATGTCGACCGCAACGGCATGCGGCAGTCCGGCGAGGCCCGCGTCGGCGGCGGGTTCGCCGATGTAGATGGGCGGAGCGACGGCCGCCTCCGGCTGGGGCACGGGATCCTGGCCGCTTGCGGCATGCGGCGGCCCACCACCGACGCCAACGACGGCGGCGCAGAAAACCGCCGTCGTGCGGCATCGTGCCATGATGCTCGTCACCGGCATCGAGCCTCACTCCGATTCAGACACCACCGCCTCGCGACACGGCCCTGAAGGCCGCAGCCGAGGGAAACTCGGGAACCCCGCGCGGGAGGTCAAGCCCGCTCCCCGTCGGCCGTCGCGCCACGTCAACCTAGGTACACTTTCAACGTCTGTCCCGTCACTCCTCATGCTCAAGGCCGGGTGCCTACGGAAGATGGGAAGAACGCGAAAGGCGACGGCCATTCCGCACCCTGACCGTAGTCCGCACCGGTCGCGCGAGTCGCTGCTCGACTGGTTGGACGGTCGCCAGAACTTCGAACGTAGCCCTCCCGGTAGCGCGACCGGCGCCGTCTTCGCCCTGAGCCGCGTGCGGCAGCTGCTCGCCGCCGTCGGATCGCCGCACGAGCGGCTCCGCGTGGTGCACGTCGCGGGCACCAAGGGCAAGGGCTCGACCGTGGCGATGCTGGCCGAAATCCTCACGGCCGCAGGACACCGCGTCGGTCGCTACTCCTCGCCGCACGTGCACCGTTTCGAGGAGCGCATCTGCGTCGGCGGGCGGCCGATCGGTCAGCGTGACCTGCTCGCGGCCTTCGCGGTGGTCGTCCCGGCGGTCGAGGTGCTCGACCGGGCAGCCGCTGCCCGCAGCGCCCCCAGGCCCACGTGGTTCGAGATCGTGACCACCGCGGCATTCGTGCATTTTGCGAGCGCGGATGTGGACATCGTCGTCCTGGAAACCGGCCTCGGCGGCCGACTCGACGCCACCAACGTGTGCCGGCCGCTCGTGTCGGTGATCACGAGCGTCAGCCTCGACCACATGGCGTTGCTCGGCCCCACCGTGGGCCGCATCGCGGCCGAGAAGGCGGGCATCATCAAGCGCGGCCGTCCGGTGATCTCGGGCGCCCTGCATCCGGCCGCACGCCGTGTGATCGCCGACACGGCTGCCCGGCGCCGAGCGCCGCTCCTGCAGCTGCGGCGGGACTTCCGCGTCTCCTGGCGGCCCGTCGACAAGGCTGATCCGCTGGCGGGCGGCTGTATCGAAATCACTCCGCCGCGGCGGCTTGGAGGCGAGGTCATTCGCGCGACGCTCGCCATGGCCGGCCGTCACCAGGCCGACAACGCGGCACTGGCCGCCGTGGCCGCGCTGAGCCTGGCCGCGCAGGGGGTACGCGTGCCGCCCGGCACGATCGAGCACGGCCTGGCCCGCACGCGGCTGCCGGCCAGGATCGAGCGGGTCGCCGAGGAGCCGACGGTCGTCGTCGATGCGGCCCACAACGTGGCCTCGATGCGGTCGCTGCTCGACACGCTCGCACCACTCCTCGAGCGTCGTCGCCGGCGCGTGCTCGTGTTCGCGGCCAGCGGCGACAAGCAGGTGGAGCAGATGCTCGAGGTCGCCGCCGGACGGTTCGACGCGGTCGTGGTCACCCGCTACACGGGCAGCCGGCGGGGGGCGGCGGTCGAGCGGCTCGTCGAAGCCTGCCGTCTGGCAGGCCTGCCGAACGCGGTGGTGGCGGCGACGCCGCGCCAGGCGCTCGCGCGGGCCCGGTCACACGCCGGCCGGCGCGGCCTCGTGTGCATCGCCGGCAGCTTCTTCCTCGCCGCGGAGCTCGGGCTCGGCCGCTGACGCCGCGGGAAACGCGTCGAGCGCCCGGGCCAGCACCTCGTCGACGGCCCGCGGCGCGACGGAGCCGCTACCCGGCGTCATGGCGGGGTGCATGTCGCGGAGCCGGCGCCAGCGGGCCAGCCGGTCGAGGGCCTCGCCGGTCGGCACGACGACGCAGCCCGGGTCGGGCGCCACGCCCCACGCCGCGTCCTCGGCGTCGTCGGGGCGGCGGTTGATGCTCGTACCGCTGGGCCTCAGGTATTCGGCCGTGGTGAGCTTGAGCAGGCCGCCGCCGCCCAGGGGCAGGATCGATTGCACCGTGCCCTTGCCGTACGTGCGGCCGCCGACCACGGTGGCACGGTCGTGATCCTGGAGGCACGCCGCGACGATTTCGGCGGAACTCGCCGTGAGTCCGTCGACGAGCAACGCGATCGGCACGCCGTCGACGGCCTGGCCGGGGGTCGCGCGCCGCACGTCGGGCGCCGCGTCGTCGGCCGGCACCGAGTCGGTCGGCCGCCGGCCCCGGGTCGACACGATCACGCCGTCATCCAGGAATCGATCGCACACGTCGATGGCGGCCGTCAGCAGTCCCCCGGGATTGCCGCGCAGGTCGATCACGATGCCACGCAGCGGCGTCGGCGCGCCGCCGGCATGCAGCTGGCCGGCGGCGATCTGCGACAAGGCCACGTCGAGTTCGGCGGCCGTGCGTTCGCCGAAGCCGGTCATGCGGAGCAGGGCGACGCCCGGCTCACCCTCCAGCCACCAGTCCCACGACCCGTCGGCCCGGCGCCGGTCGCCCTGCACGCTCTCGATCTCCACGACCCGGCGGACCAGCGGCACGTCGCGAGCGGGCCGCGCGGCGGCGGGCTCCGCCGGAGACGCGACCGTGAGCGTCACCGTCTGCCCCGGCTCGCCGCGGAGACGCGTTACGGCGTCGCGGAGCGGGAGCCCGGCGGTCGATGCGCCGTCGATCGCCTTGATGCGATCGCCCGCCACGATGCCGGCCTCCCAGGCCGGGCCGCCGGTCAGAGGCATCGCCACCGTCAGTTCGCCCGTCCGGTCGTCGATCGTGAGTTCGAGCCCCACGCCGCCGAATTGCTGGTCGAGCGCCGCCTCCAGTTCCCGCTGCCCGTCGCCACGGAGAAAGGCCGAGTGCTCGTCGAGTGTGGCGATGGCGCCATCCACCGCGGCGTCGGCGAGGCCCGTGACGTCCACCGGATCGATGTAGGCGGCATCCACCAGCACGAGCACCTCGTTGAGCCGCTGTCCGCGGGCGTCACGCTGCCGCGCGAACCACGCCGCGATGCTGGCCACTGTGACGACGAGGAGCAGGATGAGGTTGCGGGCCGGCATGGCGCGTGAAACTGGGAGGATGGGGCGCTGGAGAAACACCCGGCGGTCGAGCCGGACCACCGACCGGAATATAAGGCACCGGCGTCGATCAGGTGACCTTCGGGCCTCCACGTGCCACGGTGTGCAGGTCGCCACGAACACCGGAAAATCCAGGCTTTCACCGTCGACAAGCGGTCTGGCACGGCCGCCGGCCGCCACCTACCATCCCCGCTCCTGTCCGACGGCGCGCCCGGTGGCCGCCCGTGACAGCAGTCGTCGGGAATCCGGCGCGTCCCGTCGGGAGGTTCTGCGCATGGCCGGCACGTCGAGCGGAGGCAGCCGCAGGGAACGGGAGTCAGACTCCATGGAAGTTCTCAAGCCCCTGGTCGTGCTGGCCCTCTTCGGCATGATCCTCTACGGAGCCTACTCCGTCGTCCAGAAGGGTCCGGGCCCGGCGGCCTCCGAGGCCGCGGCGACGGCGGGCCTGTCCGAGGCGCCACCGTTCAACGCGCCCGACGTGGAAGTCGCCGCGCCGCGGCCGGCCGAGACCCCGCTGGCGGCCAGCCCCGCGCGGGCGGTGAGCACGCCCGCGACGCCGGTCGTCGAATCTGCTGTGGTCGATCCCGCCCCCACGTATCTTCCGGCCCAGTCGGCTGCTCCTCCGTCGGCGGACCAGATCGCACCGCGGCCGCCGCTCGATCCGACGTCGACCGATTCAGCCGCCATGAGTCCGGCGGCCTCGATTCCGCCGACGACGATTCCGGCGGCCGTGCTCCCGCCAGCCGAAGCCGGTGTCGTATCCCAGCCACCCGCTGCGTTCACCGCGAGTCTCGGCGACCCGTCTCCGCTGTCGACATCGCCTCCGCTGCAGGCCGCGAGCGCCGGAACACCGTCCTCGGCCGCCTTCGCATCGGCCTGGTCCGACGCCCACGAGAAGCTCGCCGCGGGCCGCTACGCCGAGGCCCTGACCGCGCTCTCGGTCTGGTACGACGATCCGGCGCTCGGGCTGGAGGAGAGCCAGCGGCTGGAGGACCTGCTGGGCCAGCTCGCCGGCACGGTGATCTACTCCCAGCAGGACCTCCTGATGCCGCCGCACGTGGTGGCCCCGGGCGAGACGCTCGCCGCGGTCGCGGGCCCGCTCGGCGTGTCGCCGCAGCTGCTCGCAAAGATCAACGGCGTGGACGATCCACAGCGACTCATGCCCGGCGAGCACCTCAAGGTGGTACGCGGCCCCTTCGACGCGGTCGTCAGCGTGTCGCGACGGCGGATCAGCCTGCAGCTCAACGGCGCCTACGCCGGCAGTTTTCCGGTCGTCGTCGGCCGCCGCTACCTCGAGAAGATCGGGGCGTCGCTGCCGGTCGTGGAGCTGCAGCGCGGCATGGCCAACTCGGCGCCGATCGCGGTGGGCACGGCCTCGCTCCGCAAGTCGATCGTGCTCGGCGAAGGGCTCGTGATCGAGGCGGTCGACGACCCGGCAGCCGTGGCCGACGCCGCGCCGCAGACCAGCCTCGTGATGACCGTGCGGGACCTCGACGAGATGCTCGACATCATCGGCCCCGCCTCCCGCGTGCTCGTGCGTCAGTAGCGCCGGGTCGTCACTACGGCTCCCTCACCCGACCCTCTCCCAGAGGGAGACAGAGGGCACCCTCTCACCCCGGCCCGCTTCCGGAGGGCCTCGCCACGGAATGCCGCGGGCCCGCGGCGCTGTCGCACCGCGGGCCCGCCCTGTCGTGCGTTCCCTGCCCGGGAACGGATTCGTCGGACCGGCTCACTTCATCGGCACGGTCCAGGCGGCGGCGCCGGGTGCGCCGCCACGGTCTTCAGCGGACGGCCTCCTGCAGCATCCGCGAGTTGGGGATCGAGTGCCGCGACACCAGCCCGCCATCGCGCGTCTCGATCACCGTGGCCACCGGGCCGACCTCGCGGACCGTGCCCTGGTAGCCAGCCACGCTCACCGTGTCACCGGCCTGCAGCCGCTGCCGCACGTAGTAGCCGGCGAGGATCCCCGACATCACGTCGCGGCCGCCGAGGCCGAACGCGAGGGCGAAGCCCGCGGCGAGCCCGGCCGAGCCGATCAGGATCAGCTTCTCGAGCAGGGCGAACTGGATGCCCAGCTGGTTGAAGGCCGCGATGAAGGTCAGCAGCGACAGCACCCAGTAGCAGCCGCCGGCGAGGTACTCGGCATAGGACAGGCCGACCCGATCGGCGCTGGTCGCCACGACGCCGCGGATGAAGGTCGCGGCCAGCAGGCCGACCACCACCACCACCGTCGCCACGAGGAGCCGCGGGATGTAGTTCACCACCTCGCCCATCGCGTTCGACACGCTCTGCAGGCCGAGGATGTTGAACGCCGCCATCACGAACACGCTCATCAGCAGCCAGAACACGATGCCCCCCACGATCCCGGGCACCGGCCGGCGAATGCCGACGTCGTGCATGCTCTTGGCCAGGCCGCTCTTCTCGGCCGCCGTCTGCAGGCCGATCTTCTCGCTCACCACCGCCACCAGGCCGGCCACCCATCGGGCCAGCACGTAGCCGACCACGAGCACCGCGACCATCGCGACCATCTTGGGGGCGAGCAGGATCACCTGGGTCCAGGCCTGGGTGAAGCTGTCGACGAGCGCCTGCTTCGACACGTTCACGGTCTCGCGCGCCGTGTCGGCAGCCGTCTGCCCGAGAACCACGAAATCAGCCATAGCCGTCTCTCTCCTTGTGCGGCCGACGGCGCGGTGACGCCCCGGTCGCGAGTGCTGCGGGAATTGAAGGTTGGCCCGCAACCCAACCGTTTCCGCGCCGGCAGCCGTGCCGACGGGTGTGTCGTTTTGCTCCCTGTCAGTCGTGTTCCGACCGCGTCCGCGGCCAGGAACCGGAAACCGTGTAGAAGACCGCCGCGAACAGCGCCACGAGCATGTGCCTCACCGCCCAGGCGGTGGCCCCGAAGGCGAACTCGGCCACGTGCACGGCCAGCAGCCGGGGATGCAGCTTGCGCCGCACCCCTGCGGTGAAGTCCGGGGCCGCCGGCACCGGCGGCACTTCCACGTCGACGAGTCGCTCGAGCAGGTCCATCCGCGTTCGATCCCGCGTCCGACCGGCGGCCACACGGCCGCTCCCGGTCGACACCAGATGAGTTGCCGCCCGCGGCTCCCGTGTCACGGGATTTTTCTCGAGGCTGCGGCGGCCGGGCGAAACCGCGGTCTGGCAAACCCTGCGGGGGGGGCCGCTCGACGCGGCCGCTGGCAGACTCAGCCGTCCGTGCCGGTCGTGCGGCCCTGCACCGCCGCCAGCCGCTCGCGGATCCGGCTCACCCGCATCCGCAGGGCGCCGGCCGTGGCGCCGAACATCTCGGCGAGCTCGTCGTAGTCGTGCCCCTCGGCGAACTTCATCAGGATCAGGGCGCGATCCTCCTCGTCGAGAGTCGCCAGCACCCGCTCCGCGTCGTGCGCCGCGTCGACGGCGGCCGCGGCCGGAGCCTGCGGATCCTCGCGCACGGCGACCGGGCCGGAGTCGGCGGCCACCGCCGACTCCGGCGACTCCCGCCGCCGCCGCCGCGAGCGGCTGCGCCGCAGCGACAGGCACGTGCGGATCGCCACGCCGTGCAGCCACGTGGAGTAGCGGCTCCGGCCCGCGTACTTTCCGCGGTCGAAGAACAGCCGCACGAACACCTCCTGCGCGGCGTCCTCGGCATCGTGCTCGCTGCCCATGAGCCGCCAGCAGACCCGCCACACGCGGTCGCGGTAGCGGTCCATGAGGGCGGTGAAGGCCACGCCGTCCGAACCCTCCCGCGCAGCCTGCGCGGCCAGTTCCTCGTCGGTGAGCCCGGGGCTCGAGACGTCGTCTCCCACGCTGCGGCTCCCCGCGGATCAGCCAGAACCCGCCGCGGCCGCCCGATCGCTGGCGGCCCCGGCCGCCGCCTCGTCGCCGGCCTCGGCCACGATCCGCACGATCGGCTCGGTGTTGCTCGCCCGCACGAGCAGCCAGCCCTCCGGCCAGTCGACCCGCAGCCCGTCCAACCGGTCCGCCGTCGCGTGCGGGAACGCCGCTGCCACGCGGTCGAAGGCCGCGGCCAGGGCGGCCCCGCGCAGGCCGGGCGACACAGCCACCTTCGTCTTCCTCATCACCATCCGCGGCAGGCCGGCCGCGAGCGACTCGAGCGACACCAGGGTCGGGCCCGCGCACATCCGCTCGAGCACCAGCGCCATGGCCACGAAACTGTCGCGCACGAGCACCACGCGGGGGTCGATCACCCCGCCGTTGCCCTCGCCGCCGAGCACGGCGCCGCGGGCCAGCATCTCGTCCACGACGTTGGCCTCGCCCACCATCGCCACGTGGCAGGCCACGCCGTGCCGCGCGGCGATGGCCGCGCTCATCCCGCTCGTCGAGCAGTTGACGACGACCGGCCCGGCACGGCGCGCCCTGCCACGTCTCGGCGGTGGGCGAGGCCCACGTGGTCGACCGGATGCTCGCCGTGGGCGCCGTCCTCGGCGGCGAGGGCAACGGCGGCGTGATCGACCCCCGCGTCGTGCTCGTCCGCGACAGTTTCGTGGCCATGGCCCTCGTGCTTGAGCGGATGTGCGCGGGTCCGCGGCTCGCCAGCGTGGCCGAATTGGCCGCCGCCCTGCCGCGGCTGGTGATGAGGAAGACGAAGGTGGCTGTGTCGCCCGGCCTGCGCGGGGCCGCCCTGGCCGCGGCC
>JBJTIV010000409.1:0-3727 GCA_046095145.1 Planctomycetaceae bacterium | reverse complement strand
CCCCACCAGCCACTTACCGACCGCCTCCAGCTGCGAACCTCCCGAGATCGCGAGCGTGGATGTCGTTCCCGCAGCATCGCCCACGCCCGTCCCGCCGGCGACCGATGCCGCCGCGTCGACGAGCGACAGACGGCCGTCGTCGACCGAGAGCCCGGCGAACGACCGGACGGCCGACCCGCTCATGGCGAGCGTGCCCGCACCCGCCTTGCGGAAGGTGCCGGCCGCGGTCACGGAACCTGAAACGGTCGCCGTCGCTCCGGCCAGCGTCACCTCCACGGCCCCGCCGGCCGCTCCGACGGTGAAGCTCCGGTCCGTCACATGGGCTCCACTCCCCGTCACCGCGAGCGTGCCCCCGGACAGCACGAGGCTGCCCGCCGCGGCCGACGAGGCGCCCAACGGACTGGCCACGCCGCCGTTGGCCAGCGTGGGCACCTCGAAGCGACCTCCGCCGATCGTGGTCGGGCCGGTGTAGGAATTGGCGGTCGCCATCGTCACCGAGCCCGCTCCCAGCTTCACGAGAGCACCGGTGCCCGAGATCGCACCGGCACCGGTGAACGAATAGGGCTTGGTGACGTTCTCGATCGTCGTCTTCGAGGGACTCACCGGACCGGCGAGCGTCACGGCCGTCGTGCCCGCCGCGGAATCGGTGAACACGGCCTCGTCGCCGTTGGCGAACGTGGTGGGCGTGGTCGGGGGGATCAGCCAGTTGGCCGTCGTGCCCACCGTCCACGCGCCGTTCGGCGCGCCCGCCACCTCCCCGTTCCAGAACCGACCGCTGATGGCCGAGACGACCAGGTCGATCGTGTTGCTCGTCGAGACCACGATGCTGCCCGTGATGCCCGGGGTGAGCGTGCCCAGCGAGTAGGTGCCCAGGCCGGTCTTGCTGCCGTACGACACCAGTGGAAATCGCCCCAGCAGCTGTGACGCGTTGGAGACGTTCACGATCACGTTGCCGCCGGCGAACAGCCCTCCCGCCACGCCCAGCAAGGGGGCCGGCTGGCTCCCGAAGGAGCCGAAGTCGAAGTTCAGCGTGGCGGACCCGCTCATGGTCAAGCCCGCGGCCGGGGCCAGCGACGTCGCGTCGCCGACCCGCCTGACTCCGAACACGGTGCCGTCGGCGAGGGCGTACCCGCCCGCGGCCTGGCTCGACGTCTCGATCGCGAGGCCGCCCGCGGCGACGGTGGTCAGCCCGCCGTAGGTGTTCGTGCCGGTGAGCGTCAGGACGCCGGCGCCCGACTTGGTGACCGCGGCGTCGCCACCCCCGTAGTCGAGCAGCGACTGGCCGATGGCCAGATTCTGGCCGCTCGTGTCGATCGTCACGCCGCCAGGCAGGATCGTCGCCGAGGTGAGGCCGCTCATGAAATCCGTGTTGGCATTCGCGGCAGCCTTGATCGTGCCGCCGTTGAGGTTCAGCGTGCCGGTGCCCGCACCACGCTGCACGCGGGTGACCTCGATCGTGCCGCCATCGAGGGTCACGTCGCCGCTGCCGGAAGCGCCGCCGCTGATCACGAGCCCGCCCGCCCCGGCGACGGACACCCGACCCGGCGCGGAGACGGTGAGGGAGCCCTGCCCCTGCTCGCCGACGACGATGCTGCCCGCGGAGCCGGTCTGGGCGAGGAGGCCACCCGAGACGATGACGGTGCCGGTCGACCCGGCCGCCCCGCGGGCCAGGAACACCGTCGCGCCCGCCGACGCCGTGCCGCCCGTCTGCGTCCAGGTGCCGGCGCCCGCGTCGCCGATCGTGATGTCGCCGACCGACGCGATACTGCCGGCCGAGAGCGTGACGTCGCCCACACTCGACGCGTCGCGGCCCAGGGTCATGTACTGCGTCGCGGCCAGGGCCCCGCCGCCGATCACCACCGAGCCGACGCTCTCCGGGTTCTTGCCGGCGAACACGGCGCCTCCCGACACCGTGCCGCCCTCGACGACGAGGCGGCCGGCCGAGCGGGCCAGGTCGGCCACGTTGAAGTCGCCGGCGATCGTCACGGCCGCCGCATCGCGCACCGTCAGCGTGCCGCTGCCGAAGTTGCCCACGGCCATGTAGCTGGAGCCGGTCACCGTGCTCGAGCCGGCCACCACGAGGCTGCCCACCGACGACGAGCCGTTCGCGAGCAGCAGCGGGCCCGCCGACACCAGTCGCGACCCGCCGGCCAGGGCAAGGGCCCCCGTCGCGCCGACGCTGTTGCCAATGATCGTCTCACCCGCGCTCGATAGCGTCGAATCCGTGAGTGACAGGTCGGCCGCCGGTGCGGGCGTCGCGCCCCCGTCGTAGCCGATCCGCAGGTTCCCCACGGAGAGCGCCGAGTTCGTGAGCGTGGAGCCCGTGCCGCTGTCGAGCGACAGCCAGCTCGACACCGCGAGCGTGGAGTTGGCAAGCGACAGGACTGCACCGCCGGGAGCCGTGCCCACCCACATCTCGCCGGTCACCGTGTTGACCTGACTGGACGCCGCGCTGCCCGTGCCGGCCAGCGACAGCCGGCCCGAGTCGACCGCCAGCGCCGCGAACGAGGCGGCGCTGCCCAGCGCGTTCGACGTGCCGGCGAGCGCGAGGGTCCCGGCGCCGGTCTTCCGCACCGGGCCCGAGGCGACCACCGGCCCCGAGAACGTGGCCGTCATGCCGGCCTGCGTGAGTTCGAGCGTGTCGCCCGAGCCGCTTACCGTGAAGCCGCGATCCGTGGCCTGCGACCCGCCGCCCGTCACGGCCAGGGTGCCGCCGGCGAGCACGAGATTGCCCGCGGCGGCCGACGAGGCGCCCAGCGGGCTGGCGACCCCGCCGTTGGCGAGCGTCGCCACCTCGAACCGGCCGCCGCCGATCGTCGTCGCGCCGGTATACGAGTTGATCGTGGACATCGTCACCGTGCCCGACCCCACCTTCACGAGGCCGCCCGAGCCGGAGATCGATCCGGCGCCCGAGAACGAATAGGACTTCGTCGAGTTGTCGATGGTGACCGACGACGGGCTCACGGCTCCGGCGAGCGTGACGGCCGTCGTGCCGGCGGCCGAGTCGTCGAAGATCACGGCGTCGTCGTTCGTGAAGGCCGTGGCGGAGACGGCCGTCCCCGACAGGAAGACCCAGTTCGTCGGGGCGCCCACGGCCCAGGCGCCATTGGGCACGCCCCCGACTCGACCCGCCCAGTATCGCGGCGTGCGCTGGATGACCAGTTCGACCGTGTTCGTGGCGGTGTTGTTGAACAGCGACGCCTGCACGCCCACGGGCCGCTGGCCGAGCACGAGATCCGAGAACGAGGACAGCGAGCCGTAGCGGATGAGCGGGATCGAGCCCACGCTGAACGACGAGGTCGTGAAGTTGATCGTGGCCGTGCCGCTGGTCGTCACCGCCCCGAGGATCGACAGCGGCGCCACGGTGCCCGACCCGAAGCCGGCGAGGTCGATGGTCAGGTTCGACAGCGTGCCGAGCGTGAGTGACTGGGCCGCGAGGCGCTCGCCCGACCCGGTGACCGCCACGCCCAGCGTGGCGCCGGGCGACACCGTGATGCCGCCGCCGAGCGTCGACGACGTGGTCATGGTGAGCTGGCCGCCCGCGATCGTCGTCGGGCCGGAATAGCCGTTGTTCCCCGTGAAGACCGTCGTGCCCGCCCCCTCCTTGATCACGCCGCCGGTGCCGCTGATCGCGCCCGCGAAGGTGCTCGTGCCCGCAGGCACGAAGACGAGGCGCCCGGCGTTGGCCACGCTCCCGAGCAGGCTCCCGCTCGAAACGCCGTCGCCG
>JBJTIV010000408.1:0-4511 GCA_046095145.1 Planctomycetaceae bacterium | reverse complement strand
GGAGAGCTGCATGAAGCCCGCCGCGGTGAGCACGGGCAGGGCGAACGCCTGGAGGACGGCCGTGATGAACATCGCCCAGATCGTCATCGGCAGGCGGACCATCGTCATGCCGGGGGCCCGCATCAGGATGATCGTGGTCATGTAGTTGACGCTGCCGAGCATGCTCGACACGCCCACGAAGGTCAGGCCCAGCAGCCAGAGCGTCTGTCCCCAGCCGCCGCTCACCGCCGCCGCCGGATTCGTCGACAGCGTGGGATAGGCGGTCCAGCCGCCGGAGGCCGCGCCCCCCTCCACGAAGAAGCTGGCCCCGAAGCAGATGAAGGCCGGCCACATGAACCAGTACGACAGCATGTTGAGCGTCGGAAACGCCATGTCGTCGGCGCCGATCATGAGCGGGATCAGGAAGTTGCCGAAGGCGCCCGCGAGGATCGGGATGATCACGAGGAAGATCATCACCGTGGCGTGCATCGTGAAGAGCATCGTGTAGAACTCGGGCGGCATCTGGCCGCCCTCGAGCGGGAACAGCTTGCCCACCACCGGCACGTCGGACCACGGCCAGGCGATCTGCCAGCGGACTGCCAGCGCGAGCAGGCCCCCGATGAGGAACCAGAGCAGCGTGGAGAACAGGAACTGCAGGCCGATGACCTTGTGGTCCTTGGAGAACACGTAGGTCGAGAGGAACCCGGCCGCGTGCGGCGCGGGGGCGGCGGCGTGGGACGGGGCGACGACGGTGCTCATGGCGGGACTCCGGAACGGCGGCGGTGGATGGTGCGGGTGGTCAGTCGGCTTTCACGACGTCGGCGGCGGGCTCGGGACGGGGCTCGGCGGCCTCCTGTTCGGCGTACTTCCGCTCGAGCCAGGCGTCGAAGGCGGCCCGCGGCTCGTAGGTCACGCGGCCCTTCATCTTGTAGTGGCCCCAGCCGCAGAGTTCGGCGCAGACGATGTCGAATGCGCCGGGCTCCGTGGCCCGGAACCAGACCGGGATCTTCATGCCCGGCACGGCGTCCTGCTTGATGCGCACGTGGGGCAGGAAGAAGCTGTGCAGCACATCCATGCTCTTGAGCTGCACGAGCACGTCCTCGTCGGTCGGCAGGTGCAAATCGTTGACGAGGTGCAGGTCGTCGGGCGTGCCGAGCTGGCCGTCGCGGCCGGGATACCGCAGCCGCCACTCGAACTGCCGCGCGATCACCTCGACGGTCGGCGACATCCGCGGCCGCCGCATCTTCACGTCGGCCCAGGCGTTCATCTGGTAGATGGCGATGAACAGCAGCGTGGCCGCCGGGATGATCGTCCACACCACCTCGAGCGTGTGGCTGCCCTGGATGTAGGTCGCCTTCTCGGCCTTGGCGGCGTCGTACTTCCACATGAACCAGAACAGCAGCACTTCGGTGACCACGAACACCACGCCGGTGAGCGCGAGGATGAAGTAGAACAGCGAGTCGATGCTCGCCCCGTGCACCGACACGTCCTTCGGCAGCCAGATGCCGTAGCCGGGCGCCACCGCGAAGGTCGCCACGCCGAGGACCGGCACGGCGAGGAACAGGAGGGCCCAGAAGATGCCGGCGAGTCTGCTCACTGTTCCGCTCCGTGATCCTGTCTAGAACCGGTCCTTCGCCGCCATGGCACGATCCGCGCCGAGCTCGCCGTCGAAGTCGTAGGGCAGCGACAGCACGTAGTTGACGATGTGCCAGATGTCCTCGTCGGCCACGGTGCCCTTGCCGCCGGGGCCCGACGGGCCCACGCCGGGCATCGGGGCGCCGTTGATGCCGGTGTAGAGGCGGCGGTAGACGTCGAGCGGCCGCCGGCCGCCGCGGTACAGCCCCATGCGGAGATTCCGCGGCGGGATCGTCCGCGGCTCGAGCGCGTCGCCGTCGAGCACGCGGTCCCGGGTCTCGAGCCACTCGAGCCGCGCCTTGTGCTCGGCGAGATCCTCCGGGCTCATGCCGGCGGTCGCCGCCTCGCGGGCCGCCTCCAGGCTGCCGTCGACCTCCTTGCGGGTCTCCACCACGAGCTTGTTCCAGTCGTCGTAGTCGTTGGCCTGGCCGTCGCCGAGCGCGGTGGGACCGTGGCACTTCAGGCAGCCGCCGTCGCCCAGGAACAGCTTCCGGCCGCGCTCGACCGACGCCTTGTTGGCCGGATGGTCGCCGCCGAGCGCGAAGTCGATGCCCTCCGGCACGGGTGCCACCGGGATCTGCGCCGTCGGCTCGGCCGCCGCCTGCCACTTGGCCGCGACCGGCGCGAGGATCTCGTCCACGAGGAATTCCCGGGTCTCGGGCAGCGCGTCCCGCGCCTCGAGTTCCTGCTCGATGTACGAGTACAGGGCCAGTTCCGTCTCGCCGCGGATCGCCAGGTACTTCACGTATTCGGCGAGCGCGTCGACCTGCACGCCGCTCAACAGCGCGAACGACGGCATCGAGGTGCCCACGATCCCGTTGTGGAGGATCGTCACGAGGTCGGCATGGGTCGGCTTGGCGTCGCGCCAGGTGCTCTTGAACTTGAACTTCCCGGGCCGATAGTCGCGCGGATAGGGATTCAGGAACGCGGCGGTCGGCCCCATCCCGTCGCCGGTGATGCCGTGGCAGTGGGCGCAGTGCTCGCGGTAGAGGCCGTTCTTGCGACCGGCGATGTCGCTGCGGACCGGGCCCGCCGCGAGCCGGATCTTGGCCGGATCGAGGCCGGTCTCAGGGAGCACGACGGGATCGTCGGGCGTGCCGAACATGGCCTCCAGGATCGTGGCCACCTGCCGCTGCCGCCCGTCGGCCCAATCCCGCCAGGGGCCCTCGACCTCGGCATCCGGAGCGACCGTGCGGGCCGCCGCCACGAGGTTGGGGCGGAACGATGCGGACGGGGTGCGACCGCATCCCGCAACGCAGACGGCCGCAGTGGCGATGAGCAGACCGAGCGATCGGAGGTGGTGGTGGGCGTTCGTCATGGCTGGGAACATGGTCGTGGCGGAAAGCGGAACGGTCAGCCGCCGAGGGCGGCGGCGGGCACCTCGAGCGTGCCCAGGTCGCGGACCTCGTCGGCCTGGAGCGTGATCGTGAAGCGGCCCTTGGGGGACCACTTGAGGTCGGGCTTGGCGAGGCCGACGGCGACGCTGGGCGCGCCGCGCTCGTGCCACACCTGGAACTCGAGCGGCTCGCCGGCGGGCAGGTCGGCGATCGTGAACGAGCCGTCGGCCGCCGTGACGGCCACGTAGCCGTCCTTGCGGATCACCGCGTGGGCCTTCATCCAGGGGTGCACGTTGCAGGTCACCACCGTGGGCACGGCGGTCTCCGCGTCGGCCTTGTAGGGCGTCGAGGCCCCGGCGGCGATCAGTTGGTTGAAGCTCGTGTTGGCGATGTTCGTGTTGTGACCCACGGGATCGCTGTTCTTCACGTCCATGATCTGGCCCACGCGGACCGCCACCACCGGCGTGAGGAACTCGCAGTTCTTCTGGTCGAACACGACCGGCGCCTCGGGCACCGGGTTCTTCACGCGGCTCGTCTTGCGGGCGTAGACGACGACGTTGGCCAGGCCCTTCGTGGCCGGATCGACGAGGAGCGAGCGGTCGTAGAGCTTGCGGCCGCCCGCCGAGCAGACCTCCATGTCCTTGTCGACCACGAGCGGCTGCGGGGTCCCGGGCGAGCCCGCGAACGTGAACCGGCCCGTCAGCGTCGCCCAGCCGGTGCCGGTGGGGGCCGCTTCGCCCTCCGCCACCGGCGCCGCCGCGGTCTTCAGCCCCTCGCGGATCCGTGCCGCGGCCACGGCGTCGGCCACGGGCGCGACCACCCGCTCGGGCGCGCAGCCCGCGGCCGCGAGGGCCGTGACGACGACGAGGTGCATCCGGATGGACATGGCCGTCACTTCTGGAACGCGGCCGGCGCCAGGACGATCTCGCCCAGGTCCGTGCCGCCGGCGGCGACCGCGACCTTCTTCTTGCCCTTGCTCGTCTTCTCGGCCTTGCCGCCGATCGTCATCTCGCCGACGAACCCGGCCTTCTCGTGCCAGACCTGCAGTTCGACCTCGCCCACGGGCACGCCCTGGATCTCGAACGTGCCGTCGGCCTTGGACACGGCGGCGTAGGGATTGGGCCGCACCACGATCCAGCCCTTCATCCACGGATGGATGTTGCAGGTCACCTGCGCGGGAACGGCCTCGTCGCTCGACAGCGTCACCTTCGTCTCGCCGCCCGCCGGGATGAGATTGTTCGAAGGCGGGTTCTTCACCGTGGCGACATTGCTGTTGTGGCCGATCGTGTCGGAATTCTTGATCACGAGCGGCTGGCTCGTCTGCACGAACAGGACGTGCGGCTCGAACCGGCAGCTCTTGTTGTCGAGCACGGCCGGCTCGGTCGCCTTGAGCTCCGGATTCACCTTGACGTCCTTGTCGCGGACGAACACCACGACGTTCGCCACCCCCTTGTCACCGCCGACGATGAGCTCCTCGGCGACGAGCTTGTGCTTGCCGCAGACCTCCACGTCCTTGTCGGCCTTGAGCTCGGCCGCGGCCGAGCTCAAGGCCGACAAGGA
>JBJTIV010000407.1:0-2772 GCA_046095145.1 Planctomycetaceae bacterium | reverse complement strand
CGGCCGCGAACTTCGCCTGCTGCTGCTCGACGATGTGGGCGGCCTCGTCGCGGGTCATCTCGCCGAGCTTGAGCAGCTTGTCGAGGTAGCTCTCGTGCACGCTCGGCCGCTTCTCGATCACGCGGTACAGCGCCGGCTGCGTGAACGCCGGCTCGTCGGCCTCGTTGTGACCGCGGCGCCGGAAGCAGTACATGTCGATGACCACGTCGCGCTGGAACTCGCGGCGGAAATCCATCGCCAGGTTCACGACCTGCGCGACCGCCTCGGGATCCTCGCCGTTGACGTGGAAGATGGGGATCTGGAGCATCTTCGCCACGTCGGTGGCGTACATGCAGCTGCGGGCCTCGCGGGGCCCCGTCGTGAAGCCGATCTGGTTGTTCACGACCACGTGCAGCGTGCCGCCCACCCGGTAGGCGTCGAGCTCCGACAGGTTGAGCGTCTCCTGGATGATGCCCTCGCCGGCGAACGCGGCGTCGCCATGGATCAGAATGACCATGCCGTTCTGCCGGCCCGAGTCGCCCGCGCGGTCCTGCCGTGACCGCATGCGGCCGATCGCCACGGGATTGACGAATTCGAGGTGGCTGGGATTGAAGCACAGCGTGAGGTGCACGCTCCGGCCGTTGGCGGCCGCGTAGTCGGTGGAGTGGCCGAGGTGATACTTCACGTCGCCGCGGCCGACGTGCAGCTCGGGATCCATGTCGGCGAACTCGCGGAAGATCCGCTGCGGACTCTTGCCCATGACGTTCGCGAGCACGTTGAGCCGGCCGCGGTGGGCCATCGCCAGCACCACGTCGCCGATCTCCTGGGCCGCCGCCCGCTCGATCGCCATCTCGACGAGCGGGATGAGGCTCTCGGAGCCCTCCAGCGAGAAGCTCTTGGCGCCGAGGAACCGCTTCTGGATGAACTCCTCGAACACCGCGGCCGTGGTCATCTGCCGGTAGATCCGCAGCTGCTGCTTGCGGTCGAGCTGGATGCGGTTCTCGCAGCCCTCCATCCGCACCTGCAGCCACTGGCGGACCCGCAGGTCGTCCATGTGCATGAACTGCACGCCGATCGAGCGGCAGTAGGTGTTGCGCAGCCGCTGGATGATCTGCCGCAGTGACATCGACTGCGGCCCCTCGATCGTGTCGGTGGAGAAGGACCGGTCCATGTCCTCCTCGGTGAGGTGGTAGAACCGTGGATCGAGCTCGGGCAGGCCCGGCCGCGGCCGGCCCAGCGGGTCGATCTCCGACATCAGGTGGCCCCGCACGCGGTAGGCCCGCACGAGCTGGTCCACGCGATCCTGCAGGAACGCCACCCGCTCCTCGCCGCGCGTGCCCTCGGCGACCGGCGGCAACGGCAACGGCATCGCCTCGCCCGCGGGGGCGGCCGGCAGCCTCACCTCGCCGTCGGCGATCGCGACCGCGCGGGCCGTGGCGATGCCGTCGGGCGCCACGAGCTTGACGCCCGGATACACGGCCGTGGCGGCACCGTTGCGGGGGACGCCGACCGGAACGGCACGGCCGTTCGCGGCGGGCGCGACCGCGGCACCCGCCTGGAGGGCGTCGAAGTACGACCGCCAGTCGGCCGGGAGGGACGCGGGGTCCCGCTGGTACTGCTCGAAGAGTTCCTCCAGAAACGCGAGGCTCGCGGTGCCGGCCGAGTCGATGGCGTCGATGGTGCTCACGATGGTGTTCGCTGTGCCGCGGGTGCGGCCGGGAAGGTCGGTTCGGGGGCCGTCACATGGCCAGGAGCAGGCGGCCCGGGCTCTCGAGGTAGCCGATCACCTCGTTGAGGAAACGGGCCGCCATGGCGCCGTCGATCAGCCGATGGTCGTAGGAGAGCGACAGGGGCATCATCAGCCGCGGCTCGATCCGGTCCTCGTGGACGACCGGCATCTTCCGCGACCGGCCGAGCAGGAGGATCGCCACTTCCGGCCAGTTGATGATAGGCGTGGAATACTGCCCGCCCACGGCGCCGAGGTTCGAGATCGTGAAGGTGCCCCCGCGCAGGTCCTCCAGGCCGTACTGGGCGTTCTTCGCCTTCTCGGCCGTGTCGGCGATGGCCTGCGCGATCTGCGGGATCGACAGCTGGTCGCAGTCGCGGAGCACCGGCACCACGAGGCCGCGGGGCGTGTCGACCGCGAGGCCGACGTTGACGTAATCCTTGTAGACGACCTCCCCCTTCTCCAGGTCGATCGTCGCGTTGACGGCCGGATGCTGCCGCAAGGACAGGCTCACCGCCTTGACCACGAACGCCAGGGCCGTGAGCTTGAGGTTGGCCTTGGCGTACTCCGCCGCGCTCGCCTTCCGCAGGTGCTCGAGCTCGGTCACGTCGGCGTCGTCGAAGTTGGTGAGATGCGGGATCGTGGACACGCTCCGCGTCATGTTGGCGGCGATCGTCTTCCGCATCCGCGACAGCTGCTCGCGGCGGATCGGCCCCCAGTCGTCGCGCTCGGTGGCCGTCGACTCGGGCCGCGACCGGATCGCGGGGCCGGCGCCGGCGGCCTGGCGCACGGCGGCGATCACGTCGTCGCGGACGATCCGGCCCCCGGGACCGCTGCCCCGCACGCGGGCCAGATCGACGCCGAGTTCCCGGGCCAGCCGCCGTCGAGCCCGCGGGCCCGGCCGTGCGGCGGCGGCCACCGGCGCCGGCTCGTCGACGACGGCGGCCTGGCGGCCCGCGCCGTTGACGGGTGCGGCGGGGGCCACTGCCACGGGAGCAGCGGGCGGCGCGGCCACCGGGGCCGGCTTCGCGGCCGCGGGCGGCGGGGCGGGGGCGGTGGGTTTCGCG
>JBJTIV010000406.1:0-3385 GCA_046095145.1 Planctomycetaceae bacterium | reverse complement strand
TCTTCACAGCCTCGGCGACGGTCTTGCCCCTGCCCAGCTCAACTTCGACCTCTCGAAGCTTGGGGATGATGACCTCCGCCTGCTCCGCCTTTCCGCGTGGCATTTCTTGCCCTCCCTTGGTTGCGGCCACCCGAGATTCTCGCTCCCGGAGTGGCCTGGTTTAAGGGGGGCAGGTCAGTTCCCGGTGGCGGCGCGTGGTGTGTCTCCGGTCGGGGCTGCGCCCCTTCCTCCGACACACCACGCGGACTGTTCCCCAACTCTCTCATGAGCACTGGTACAAGAAGCGGGAAGGGGTCACATCGGCCGGAAGACCGTTGAGGAAGTGCCATTGACCGGGCTATCCGTGGCCCGCCGACCGACGGGGGAGAGTTCGTGCAGGGGACCCCCGCCCAGTTTCTGGACCAGTGCTCATGAGAGAGTTGGGGAACAGTCCGCGTGGTGTGTCGGAGGGAGGGGGGTAGCCCCGACCGGACACACTCCACGCGCCGGCGGCAAGCCGGGCAGGCCGGCAGTCGACCGGGTGTCGAAGGTCGTCAGCAGCATCGGCGAGAAGGCGAAGGTACGGGTGGACGTGAAGAAGACCGCGTCGGCACACGACCTGCGGCGGGCCTTCGGCGAGCGTTGGGCCGCCAGATTGATGCCCGCCCAGCTGATGGAGTTGATGCGGCACGAGACGATCGAAACGACCCTCTCCTACTACGTGGGCCGGAACGCCGAGAGGACGGCGGCGATGCTTTGGGAGCAGCATCGAAAAACAGCTGGTGATGCGGTCGATAACTCAGTGGAGGTCGGCAAAAGTCATACGGACAACGCTGGGCCTCCTCAAGGCTCCTTCCAGCCATAGACCGTCATTCTATCGGCGCTGAACATCACGTTCGGCCCATCGGTTCGCTGGGTGGGGGAATAGAACCAGTAGCCCAAGCTGATACCGATGTCTACGTGGGTGGGCGGGCCTAGCAACGCTTCTACTTCCCTTTCGGTCATGCCGCGACGCAGCCCTCGCCAGTTGGCCTTGTCTTTCCATCCAGCGTTGGGAGCTAACGCGGGTTGGCCCGGGGCTGAGGCCTGAGCGCGCAGTTCAAGCTTATCGACCCTTTTTTGCAGTTCGCGGTTCTCGGCCTGCAGTGCCGCGACGGCGGCTTCAAGTTGGGATACGCGAACTGCGAGTGCGGTCTCAGCTGCCAAACCGGCCGCGGGCACGAAGATCGAAAGCAAGAGCGTCAAAGGACAGATTCGCCAGAGAGCGTCTCTCATGGGCATGTGCCCCCCCTTTTAAAGCCGATTACGCAACGGATTACGCAACACCACCAATCTGAAGCGACCAGAAGGCCGGGGCCGCCCGATCGCGAACCCCACTCTTTCCCGTCGAATTCGCAATGCCGGAGGTGGGAGTCGAACCCACACGCCCTTGCGGGCAACGGATTTTGAGTCCGCCGCGTCTGCCATTCCGCCACTCCGGCTCGTGAGGGCGTCCATCGAACCATCGAGACTAAGCCCTCGCGATCGCGTTTGCCAGCCGCCCCGCACCGGTGTCGGACCTTTCCCGGCCAGCCGCGGGCGATGCGAGTCTGGCCAGGAGGCGGACCATCGTGTTCGGGGATGCCGCCGCGGACGGACCTGCCCCGATGAGTGGAACCAGTCCCGATCACCAGGGTAGCCCATGGTTTCTGGGTCGGGGGTCGAAGACTTCGCACGCCAGGGCTCGTCTCGCAACGTGCCGCCGAAGCACTCCGTGCAGCCGTTCTCCCGTGGCGATCCACGAGGCGGATCGGCCGCTCCTGGAAGCGATCGCCCGAGCGGCCCGAGGACGGCGATGGACTACACTAAGGGATGGGCTCGGCGTCCACGTGGTCGCCGACACGCCGCCCTCCTCGCACCGGAACCGGACGCCTGCCGTGTCGATTCGAGATGCCTATTCCGCAGGCCGCTTCGGCCTGTCATTCGAGCTCTTTCCGCCGAAGACGCCCGAGTCGGAAGCGACGATGTGGCGGACGGTCGACGAACTGATGGCGTTCGAGCCGGTGCTCGTCACCTGCACGTACGGGGCCGGAGGTTCGACCCGCGGCACCACGCTAGCGGTGCTCTCAGGCCTGCTCGAGCGCCATCGGGTGCCGGTGGCGAGCCATCTCACCTGCGTCGGCAGCTCCGTCGACGAACTCCGCGGCTACCTCCGCGAGGTGCAGCGGCTCGGAGTGACCGCGATCGTGGCGCTGCGGGGCGATCCTCCCAAGGGTGAGGCGGAGTTCCGCCAGGCCGTCGGCGGCCTGCGGTTTGCGTCGGAACTCGTGGCCCTGATCCGCGAGGAGTTTCCCGACCTCGGCATTCTCGTGGCCGGGTATCCCGAGACCCATCAGGAGGCGGCGAGCCCCCAGGCCGATCTCGAGAACCTGAAGCGGAAGTGCGACGCGGGTGGCGACGTGATCGTGACGCAGCTGTTCTACGACAACGCCGACTTCTTCCGCTTCCGGGACCGGTGTGCCGATCTGGGAATCGCGGCACCGGTCGTGCCGGGCGTGATGCCGGTGACCAACTATGCCCAGATCCGCCGGATCGCCAGCCTCTGCAAGGCGCGGCTGCCCGAATCGTTCACCCGCCCCTTCGAGGCCGCCGGAAACGACGAGCAGGCCCAGTTCGAGGCGGGAGTCGACTTCGCGGCGCGGCAGGTCGAGGAGCTGATCGCCGCCGGCGTGCCGGGCGTGCACTTCTACGTGCTCAACAAGTCGCCCGCGACGGTTCGCGTTCTCGAACACATCGGCCTCAAGCGGGCTGGCAACTGATGGGTGCCGCCGGGATTCTCGCGCGGCCCTGAGTGATCATGTGCTTCGGGCGACCGTCGGGATCGAGACCGCGGGTTGAAACCCCGCGCTACGGGGTTGCCTGCCGCGGGTAGAGAACACGCGCTGCCCGCAGGGTTCACCGCGGCGGCTGGTCGTCGTCCATCGTGCGGATGTAGCTCCGCAACCGCTCCAGTTCGTCGGTCACGTGCCGGAGCTTGAGCATGTTTTCGACGCGCTTCACCAGTTCGATGCGGTTGACGGGCTTCGAGAGGAAGTCGTCGGTGCCCGCCTCGACGGCCCGTTCGATGTCGCCGAGTTCGCCGAGCGCCGTGACCATCAGGATCATGATCGTGCTCGTCTTCGGATCGGCCTTGAGCCGCTGGCAGACTTCGAAGCCCTAGAGCTTCGGCATCATCACGTCGAGCAGACGCCCGTCCGGCCGGAACTCCGCCACCTTCTCGAGCGTGTCGGCTCCATCGACCGCCGTGACGATCTCGCACTCGACCCCGGCAAGGTAGACCTCGAGAAGCTCCCGGTTGGGCTCGTTGTCGTCGGCGATCAGCACCCGGGCCCGGCGGGTGGCGGGGCGGTCGGCGACGGGTGCTGAC
>JBJTIV010000405.1:0-2154 GCA_046095145.1 Planctomycetaceae bacterium | reverse complement strand
ATGCATCCCTCCGGGCCTGCATCGGCTTACGCGACGGCCGGCTGGAGGCCGGCCGCCGGCCGACCGGCGAACCCTCGGCGTTCGCCATGTCGGCCCAAGGCCGCCGGGGGCAGGGATGCCCCGGCGGCCGTGAAGCTAGATCGCGGCCGCGGCGGTCTCGCCGGTGCGGATGCGGACGACCTCCGCGAGGTTCGTGACGAAGATCTTGCCGTCGCCCACCTGGCCGGTGCGGGCCGTGGTCATGATCTTGCCGATCACGGCCTGCGCCTCGTCGTCGCCCACCACCACCTCGATCTTCACTTTGGGCAGGAAATCGACCGAATACTCCGCGCCGCGGTAGGTCTCGGTGTGCCCCTTCTGGCGGCCGAAGCCGCGGACCTCGGTCACCGTCATGCCCTTGACGCCCAGCGCATTGAGCGCGTCCTTCACTTCCTCCAGCTTGAAATGGCGGATGATCGCCTCGATCTTCTTCATGGCTCGTCTCCGGTCGTAGTCCGGCCCCGCGGGGCCCGTCGGCCCGGGGGGCCACGCCGGCCGCCCGGTGCATGAGACAGAGGACTGCACACGGCGTGCCAAAGCCTGGGGCCACGATTCGACGCGGCGTCGCCGGG
The DNA here is from genome assembly GCA_046095145.1 of Planctomycetaceae bacterium. GTDB lineage: Bacteria > Planctomycetota > Planctomycetia > Pirellulales > UBA1268 > QWPN01. The sequence goes on along the minus strand of JBJTIV010000405.1, from coordinate 1,543 downwards.
ATCGGCCTCCCAGGAGCGTCACATCGCTGCGGCGCCCGCGTCCGATTCTGTCGCGCCGGCGCGACAGGTTCCGGCGGGCCGCTACGCCTGCTCGCACACGGTGCGCTGGCTGCCCAGGCGGTCGATCGCCAGCGTGACCACGTCGCCCGGCCGCAGGTACTGCGGCGGCTGCATTCCCATGCCCACGCCGGCGGGCGTGCCGGTGGTCACCACGTCGCCCGCCTCGAGCGTGAGGAACTGCGACAGGTAGTGCACGATGTGCCAGACGTCGAAGATCATGTTCGCCGTGTTGCCGGTCTGCCGGCGTTCGCCGTTGACCTCGAGCGCGAGGCCGAGGGCCTGCGGATCGCCGACCTCGTCGGCCGTCACCAGCCACGGCCCCAGCGGCAGGAAGTTGTCGCTGCTCTTGCCCTTGCTCCACTGGCCACCGCGCTCCTTCTGGAAGGCACGCTCGGAGACGTCGTTCGCGGCGCAGAAGCCGACCACGTGGTCGCGGGCCGCCTCCCGCGAGGCGAGGTAGCGGGCGTCGCGGCCGATGACGATCGCCAGTTCCACCTCCCAGTCGGTCTTCGTGCTGCCGCGCGGGATGAGGATCGGGTCGTGCGGCCCGCAGACCGCGCCGGTCGCCTTCATGAACAGCACCGGCTCGCCGGGGATCGCGGCGCCGGTTTCCCGCGCGTGGTCGGTGTAGTTGAGGCCGATCGCGAACACGTTCCGCGGCCGGGCCACCGGCGGCCCGAGTCTCGCGTCCGACGGAGCGTCGGGCAGGCGGCCGGAATCGGCGGCCAGCGCCCGCAGTCGCGCCAGGCCGTCGACGGCGAAGAAGGCATGGTCGTAGTCGGCCACGTGCGCCGACACGTCCTTCACGCGGCCGTCGGCCGCCACGATGCCGGGCCGCTCGTGATTCCGCGGACCGAAGCGGACGAGTTTCATATGAGTTCCTCGCGGCCGGCAGGCCGGGGCTAGGCACGGAAGGTGGCGGCGTCGAGACCGTGGCCCGCGAGGCGGCCTTGCCGCGGGGCACGCTCTACCGCCTCATGAAGACGCACGGCCTCGACGGCGCCGCCTTCCGCAAGTGAACCGCTGCGGGGGCTGCTGGCTGGCCGTGGAAAAAGTCCTCCAGGACTTTTTCCAGGCATGAAAACCTCCGGTTTTCGCGGGTGCTACGCACCCGGCACGTCATCCCTGACGTGCAGCAGGCCGTTTTCCCACGGCCTGCTAGCTCTTGGCCGCGGGCTTCTTCCGCTCCCAGGTCTGCCCCGCCTTGTACCGCTCGGCCCGCTCCACGAGCTCGGCGTTCTTCGTCGTCGCGATCACCTTGTCGAGCGCCTTGACGAACTCGGGCTTGTTGGCGTCGCGGAGCTTCTGGTGATGGGCCAGCTCGACCACGCTCAAGCAGGCCGATTCCGCCAGGGCGGGATCGTCGAGATACGGCAGCACGAAGCGGAAGGTCTCCACGGTGCGGATCGCATTGGCCCGCTCGAGGAGCTTGGCCCGATCCTCGGGCCGCTCGCACAGGGCCATGGTCTTCTGCACCAGCTCC